>NZ_JAMYSC010000018.1:0-120433 GCF_040321755.1 Mesorhizobium sp. M0276
GAGAGAAGACGGACAAACCCCGTTTTACGGGGCATGCACATGCGGCATTTCGATTCACTCAAAACTTTCCCCGGACAGCCCTGCCTGCCTCGAGGGGGGAGATCGGATGCCGTTGCTGCTTTCGCCAATCGCCAAGGTTGCAAGAGGAGCGACAAGGCCGAAGCTGCCAATCTCCCTCCTTGCGGGGGAGATGGCCGGCAGGCCAGAGGGGGGTGCCTCGCGCCGACGTTTTTTGTTTCGGCATCACTACCACGGCACCACACTAATCTCCGGCCAGTTCTCCTTCGCACGCTTGCCCTTCACCTCGTGCGTGCGCTGATTGTCCATCACCCGGTTCGGCACGATGCGGAACGAAAAGATGTCGTCGAGCCCGAACGGCGCAACGAGATCGAGCTGCCCGTCCGCGTCGTATCGCACGCCGACCGCGTGGGTCTTAGAGGCGAAATAGCTGACGGATTCGCTGGAGCTCGTGTAGCGCGGGCAGGGTTGCCCGAATTTTAGGGGATACCACAGATGCACCCGCGCCTGGTTGCGCACCTCGACCGGCAGCGCCAGTCCATCAAAATGCACCGCCGCGCGGCGGATCACCGCGTCCTCCGCCTCGTAGGACAGGTCGCTGTCATCGAAATAGAACAGGTCGACATCTTTGATGCCATAGCCCGGCGGCTTGCCGGTCAGATGGTTCCAGACAGAGTTGTAGAGCGCGCCGGAGACGACCAGCCAGTCGGCAAGACCAAGCGCGCGGGCATGCGTCAGCGCTTCGCGAACAAGCGGATCGGCCGAGACGATCTCAAGAAACGCCATGCGTTGCGTTTCGAAAGGAAGGCCGGAATAGCGCAGATGGTCCATCGCCCTTTGGACGGCGATTCGCCACCTGCCCGCAAATCTTGGTTCCTGCGCAATTCCCAAGGGAAAGCGCTATGCGTTTTTACCGGGAAAATCGTTACGCAGTTTTCCCAGAATTGCTCTAGCCGCGCAGAACGCCGCCGGTCTGCTTGCCGACATTATCGACGATGCGCTTGGCCAATGCCTCGAAATCCTCGTCGGTCAACGTCTTCTCGACCGGTTGGATCGATACTTCGATGGCGATCGACTTCTTGCCCGCTCCGAGCGATGCCCCTTCGAAAATATCGAAGACCGAAACGCCTGATATCAGCTTCTTGTCGGCGGCGAGCGCTGCGCGCACCAGCTTGCCGGCCTCGAGGGTCTTGTCGACGACGAAAGCGAAGTCGCGCTTGACCATCTGGAAGGCGGAGAGCTCGAGCTTCGGCTTGGTCTTCGTCGGCTTGGCCTTCGGCTCGGGCACGGCATCGACGAACACTTCGAAGCCGCAGAGTGGCCCGGAAGCGTCGAGGCCCTCAAGCGTCTTCGGGTGAAATTCACCGAAGGTGCCGAGCACGGTTTTCGGGCCGAGCTTGATCGTGCCGGAACGGCCGGGATGATACCAGCCCGGTCCGCCTGCCTCGATCTGCAGCCGCTCGACCGGCGCACCGCAGGCTTCGAGCGCGGCGATAGCGTCGGCCTTGGCGTCGAACACGCCGACCGGGCCGGAATTGCCGGCCCAGTTGCGGCCGGAGCCGTCGAGCTTGGCGGTACCGCGGCGCACGCCGGCGGCCACGCGCCGCTGCTGGTCGGCGCCGTCGCCTTCATAGGTGCCCGAAACTTCGAACAGCGCCACGTCGCCAATGCCCCTGTCGGCGTTGCGCTGGGCGGCGGAGATCAGCCCCGGCAGCAGCGAGGGCCGCATGTCGGACATGTCGGCGGCGATCGGGTTGGCGAGCTTCAGCGCGGTCTGGCCGCCGCCGAACAATTCGGCGTGTTTGGCCGGAATGAACGACCAGGTGACGGCTTCCATCATGCCGCGTACGGCAAGCGCGCGCTTGGCCGTACGGGTGCGGACCTGCAGCGTGGTGAGTATTCTCGCGTTGACCGCGTCATGCGCGCCGAGCGGCTGCGGGGCGATGTTGTCGACGCCGTGGATACGCATCACCTCCTCGACCAGATCGGCCTTGCCGTCGACATCGGGACGCCAGGACGGCACCGCCACATCGATGACGTCGCCCGAGCCCTCAGGCCTGAAGCCAAGGCGCGACAGGATATGGCGACTCTCCGATGTTGGCACTTCGATGCCGGTCAGCCGCTTCACTTCCGAGAGCGGGAAGGAGACGATCCTTGGTGTGTGGCCGGCATAGCCTGCCACTTCGATCTCCGTCGGCGTGCCGCCGCAGAAATCGAGCACCAATCTGGTCGCCAGCTCGACGCCGGGCACCATGAACTCGGGATCGACGCCGCGCTCGAAGCGATAGCGCGCGTCGGTGATGATGCCGAGCGTGCGGCCGGTGCGCGCGGTGGTAATCGGGTCCCAAAGGGCCGATTCGATCAGTACGTCCGTGGTGTTCTCGTCGCAGCCCGAATGCTCGCCGCCCATGATGCCGGCGATCGACTCGACGCCGTCTTCATCTGATATGACGCACATCTCCGGCGTCAGCGCGTATTCACGGCCGTCGAGCGCCTGTACCTTTTCGCCATCGCGCGCACGGCGCACGGTGAGATTGCCTGAGACCTTGCTGGCATCGAACACATGCAGCGGGCGGCCGCGATCGAAGGTGACGTAGTTGGTGATGTCGACCAGCGCGCTGATGGGCCTCAGACCAATGGCGATCAGCCGCTGCTGCAGCCATTTCGGCGACGGGCCGTTCTTGACGCCCTTGACCAGCCGCAGCGCGAAGCCGGGGCAGAGCTCCGGCGCTATGATCGTCACCTTGACCGGGCACATGCCGTTGCCGACATGCGGCATGATCGCGCCGCCGACGAGACGGCCAAGTCCACTCGCCGCCAGATCCCTGGCGATGCCGTAGACGCTGGTGGCGTCAGGCCGGTTCGGCGTCAGGTTGATCTCGATGACCGGATCGTCGAGATGCGCATAGGCCGCGAAGCTGGTGCCGACAGGCGCATCCTGGGGCAGGTCGATGATGCCGTCGTGCTCGTCCGACAGTTCCAGCTCGCGCTCAGAACACATCATGCCATGGCTTTCGACGCCCCTGATCTTGCCGACCGTCAGCGTCACGTCGATGCCGGGGACATAGGTGCCGGGCGCGGCAAAGGCGCCGATCAGACCCGCGCGGGCGTTAGGCGCGCCGCACACCACTTGCACGGGTGGCCTGCCATCGCCCGTATCCACGGTCAGCACGCGCAGCCGGTCGGCATCGGGGTGCTGAACCGCCGTCAGCACCTTGGCGATGACGAAGGGTTTCAGGCTCGACTTGTCGTCGACATGCTCGACTTCGAGGCCGATCGAGGTCAGCCGCTCGACGATCTCGCCGAGCGTGGCGTCGGTCTCGAGATGATCCTTGAGCCAGGAGAGGGTGAATTTCATTGGACTGTTCCGTCTGGTCTTTTGACGCTTGTTTTCAGATGTCTCGGCAGGTCGTCAGACATATGCAGGAAGGCAAGCTGCTCGCTGACATAGGCATGCAGCGTCGGCTCGAAATTGGCTGGTGCGTCCATGGCGCCGAGCATGAAATAGATGTCGTCCTCCAGCCGCTCGTCGACATAGGCGATGGGCGAGCCGCAGACGCCGCAGAACGAGCGCGTCACCGCGCCGTTCTCGAACATCTTCAGCGCCTTGCCTGTGAACGCGACCTGACCGGCCAGGAAGCCGACAAAGGCCGATACCGGCGCGCCGCTCGCCCGCCGGCAATCGCCGCAGTGGCAATAGCTGACGTGATGCGGTTCGGCCGTGGCCTCGAACCGCACAGCGCCGCAGCGGCAGCCGCCAGCGTGCGGCGCTGTCATGCGCTTAGGCCCCCGAACAAGGTCGGCATGTCGAGCGGCCTGAAACCGTAATGCGACAGCCAGCGCACATCCGCGTCGAAGAAGGCGCGCAAGTCCGGCATGCCGTATTTCAGCATGGCGATGCGGTCGATGCCCATGCCCCAGGCAAAGCCCTGATATTCGTCCGGATCGAGCCCGCCATGGCGCAGCACGTTGGGATGCACCATGCCGCAGCCGAGGATCTCCATCCAGTCGGAACCTTCGCCGAAGCGCACTTCGCCCGGCCGCGAGCGGTCGCACTGGATGTCGACCTCGAGGCTCGGCTCGGTGAACGGGAAGAAGGACGGCCGGAAGCGCATCTTGACCTGCGGCACCTCGAAGAAGGCCTTGCAGAACTCCTCCAGCACCCACTTCATGTTAGCGACATTCGCCGTCTTGTCGATGACCAGCCCCTCGACCTGATGGAACATCGGCGAGTGGGTGGCGTCGGAATCCTGACGATAGGTCTTGCCCGGAATGACGATGCGGATCGGCGGCTTCTTCGTCTCCATGGTGCGGATCTGCACAGGTGAGGTGTGGGTGCGCAAAAGCTTGCGCTCTCCCTTCTCGTCCGGCTGGAAGAAGAAGGTGTCGTGCATCTCGCGCGCCGGATGGCCTTCCGGGAAATTCAGCGCGGTGAAATTGTAGTAGTCGGTCTCGATATCTGGACCTTCGGCTATGGAGAAGCCGAGATCGCCGAAGATCGCCGCGATCTCGTCGATGACCTGGCTGATCGGATGGATGCGGCCGCGCTCGGCCGGCGACTGCCGCACCTGCAGCGTCACGTCGACCCTTTCGGCGGCGAGACGCGCGGTGATCGCCGCATCCCTGAGCTCGGCCTTGCGGGCCGTCAGCGCATCGGTGACGCGATTCTTGAGGCCGTTGATCGCAGGGCCCTTCACCTGGCGCTCCTCGGCGGTCATGGCGCCGAGCGTCTTCAGCATTTCGGAGATGGAACCCTTCTTGCCAAGAGCCGCGACGCGCACGGCCTCGATCGAGGCCTCGTCGGAGGCCGCTGCGATGTCGGCAAGCAGCGAGGCCCCCAGCGCTTCAAGATTTCCAGCTGTGTCGTTCACGGCGAAACTCTCTCGATCGGGCAACCGACACCATTTTGGTTCGTCGTCACCATTTTGGTTACATCAGGGTCAAAAAAGAACCCGCGCCAGCCGTGCCAGCGCGGGTTCCCCAAATCAGAATTGCGAATGCTTGGGAAGCGCTGGTCTTAGGCGACAGCGCTTTCAAAAGCGTTCGGCGTGGTGTTCTTCAGATATTCGAGCGCCACCTTGGCCTTGGCGACCAGGGCTGCGAAAGCCTGCGGCTCATGGATGGCCATGTCCGACAGGATCTTGCGATCGATCTCGATGCCGGCCTTGTTGAGGCCGTCGATGAAGCGGCCGTAGGTCAGGCCATGCTCGTGGGTCGCTGCGTTGATGCGCTGGATCCACAGCGCGCGGAACGAGCGCTTGCGGTTCTTGCGGTCGCGGTAAGCGTACTGCAGCGACTTTTCCACCGCCTGCTTGGCGATGCGGATGGTGTTCTTGCGGCGGCCATAGAAGCCCTTGGCGGCTTTCAGGACCTTCTTGTGCTTGGCGTGCGAGGTGACGCCTCTCTTTACGCGTGCCATGTCATGATCTCCTTAAAAGCAATTCCAGGAAAAGTGCCTTGCGGTTTTCCGTTCGGAATTGCGTAAAACAAATGCGTGTCCGGACCGAATGCCTTAGAGGCCGTTCGGCAGAAAATTCTTGATGACCTTCTTGCCATCCGGTTCAGCCAGAACCATCGTGCCGCGGGCATTTCGAATGAACTTGTTGGAACGCTTGATCATGCCGTGACGCTTGCCGGCCGCAGCCGACAGAACTTTACCCGTACCTGTGATCTTGAACCGCTTTTTGGCGGCGGACTTGGTCTTCATCTTGGGCATTTTGCTACTCCGTTTCTATGAGGTCCCTGTCGTGCCTCCGGCACTCCACGCCTCTTGTCTTGTTCGCTTCGGGCCGACCAAAGCCCGAAAAGCAAATGAAACCGCCACGGCATGCCCTGCCGGGCGGTTTTCTTGAACGGCGGTCCTATACGTCAAAGCCGGCGGCTGTGCAACACCTGTAGAGATGCGGGCTCTGCCCTTTGAGTCAGGGCAGCCGGAACAATACCGGCAGCATGCCCGACTGCTGGGCGCCGTCGATCAGTTCGAAGGCCGGCAGCGCGACGAGGAACACCAGGCCGTCGAGCAGCGTGGTCAACAACAGGCGCGGCTTGAAGCTGCCGGTATCACCCTCCTGGTAGAGGGAAAGCTTCGGGAAGAAGCGCGGCACTCTCGCCAGATACGCCTGATATGTGGCGGGAAGCGCTTCCTTGAGGAATTTCTCCTCGCGCAGGATGACGATATGGAAGGCGCCCGCGCACAGAAGCGCGAAGAGAGCGATGCCGGAGAACGAGCCGATCTGCGCCCCGACGCCGGCCGCAGCTACGGTCGAGAAGACATAGAGTGGGTTGCGGGTGATCGAGTAAGGCCCGCCGGTCACCACCTCGGAAGATTTGCGTCCGCCTATGTAGAGCGTCGACCAAAGGCGCCCGACGATGCCGAGGAAAATCAGCAGCACGCCGAACATTTCGATCGACTCATGCACCGGCGTGTCGGGCGGAAAGGTCGATTGGCCGAACAGCAGCGCTGCGAACAGCACCGCCACGAGCCCCGCAAGCACCATCCGACGCGTACGCTGGTAATTGCCCAGCCCGTATTTGAGTTCTTTATCCAACCTTGGAATCCGATCATCGTAGAGCGTGATGCACGTCGCCCGAAGGCGCGGTCTTGTGACATGCATAAAAAACCGGCGATCGCAGCCTCGGCCAAAGAAAACAGGCGTCCCGCCGATCGCCGGGACGCCTTGGGATGTGATTCAGGCGGATTTAAGCGCGTTAGCGCGTCATCGGGACTGAGGTGTGTTGATAGTTCAGCACACCTTAGCGCGGCGACAGCACCATCATCATCTGCCGGCCTTCGAGCTTCGGTTCCGCTTCGACCTTGGCGATCGTCGCCACTTCCTCGCGGACCTTGTTCAAAAGCTGCATACCGAGTTCCATATGCGCCATCTCACGGCCACGGAACCGCAGCGTCAGCTTGACCTTGTCGCCTTCCTCGAAGAAGCGGCGAACCGCCTTCATCTTGGTCTCGTAGTCATGGCTGTCGATGTTCGGGCGCATCTTGATCTCCTTGATCTCGATGACCTTCTGGTTCTTGCGCGCCTCGGCCGCCTTCTTCTGGTTGGCGTATTTCAACTTGCCGAGATCGAGAATCTTGACGACGGGGGGCACCGCATTGGGCGATATCTCGACGAGATCAAGCCCAGCCTCCTCGGCGAGCAGCAATGCGTCGTTGATGGAAACATCGCCGCGGTTCTGGCCTTCGGCGTCGATAAGCTGGACCCGGGGCACCCGGATATCACGGTTGGAGCGCGGGCCATCCTTGGTCGGCGCCGCTGCTTTGAAAGGTCTGCGAATGGTCGTGGTCTCCTTGGCCGTTTCGTTCAGGGTTTGTCAGTGTTGATGTGTGGACGCGTCAATGTGGTGAGCGCGCGGGCGGAGTCAATAGCACAGCATTGACAGAAAATCACCCTGATCGCTGCCCTGCACCAAACAAAGAAACATCGCGAGCACTTTCCGCCTCGCCGCTGGCTGTGCCACAAGACCGACGTTGAGGAAAAAGCCATGAACGCCACGCCCCCCGTCTTTATCGATGTCCCAATCTTTCCCGGTGTTGGGGGATCGCGCATCGCGGTGCGCCATAGTGCCGGCTCCGCGCCCGGCATCGTCTGGCTCGGCGGCTACAAGTCGGACATGCTGGGCACGAAGGCGCAGACGCTGTCGGATTGGGCGGCAAGGGAAGGCCGCGCGTTCCTGCGCCATGATTATTCAGGCCATGGCGAATCCGGCGGCGCCTTTGCCGACGGGACGATTTCGACATGGCTTGCGCAAAGCCTTGCCGTGTTCCGGCATTTCACCAAGGGCCGGCAGATCCTGGTCGGCTCCTCGATGGGCGCCTGGATAGCGCTGCGCATGGTGCAGGAATTGCACAAAGCGGGCGGCAGCAACGTCGTCGGCCTGGTGCTGCTGGCGCCGGCGCCTGATTTTACCACCGAACTGGTCGAACCGGTGCTGACCAAGGCGCAGAAGCGCGATCTCGTCAAGAAAGGCTTCTTCGAGGAGCCGTCGGACTATTCCGCCGAGCCTTACATCTATACGCGCGCTCTGATCGAGGACGGGCGCGAAAACAGGGTGATGACGGGCCCAATCGATACGCATTGTCCGGTGCACATCCTGCAGGGACTGGCCGATGCTGACGTGCCGGCAAGCCACGCGCTGAAGCTGGTCAGCCTGCTGCCGGCCGACGACGTGACCTTGTCGCTGATCCCCGATGGCGACCACCGCCTGTCGCGGCCGCAGGATCTCGACATGTTGGTGCGGGCCGTCGATGCGATGGCACAGAGGGGAAACTGACCTGATGCGCCTTTCCATTCCGATATCCGCCTTCGTCGCGGCTATCGTCGGCTTCGGCGGCACGCTGGCCATCGTTATTGCCGCCGCCAAGGCGGTCGGTGCGACGCAGATCGAGACGGCGAGCGGCGTGACCGCCATCTGTCTGGCCATGGCCATCGAGTGCCTGTGGCTATCGTGGCGCACGAAGATGCCTGTCATCACCGCATGGTCAACGCCGGGCCTGGCGCTGATCGCCGCCTCGAGCGGCTTTTCGATCAGCGAAGCGGTCGGCGCCTTCATGGTCACCGGCATCCTGTTGATAGTCACCGGCCTGTTCGGGCCCCTGACGCGGCTGATCGCCAGGATACCGGCGTCGGTTGCCTCGGGCATGCTGGCCGGCATTCTCGTCAGCTTCGCTATCAACGCGGTCAAGGCCATCCCCGCCGATCCATGGCTGATCCTGCCGCTGATCGCGGCCTTTTTCTTCATCAGGCTGTTCAATCCGGCAGTGTCGGTTCTGGTCGTGCTGATCGGCGGCGGCCTCGCGGCATTTCTCACCGGCCGCGTCGGCGGCCTGCCGACACCGGAACTGTCGACGCTGACGCTGATAGCGCCGCAGTTCAGCGCCGCCGCGATTGTCGGCCTCGCGCTGCCGCTCTATCTCGTCACCATGGCTTCGCAGAACCTGTCGGGCCTCGCCGTGCTGCGCGCCGCCGGCTATCACCCGGAGCCGGGCCCGCTGATCGGCATCACCGGCCTGTTTTCGCTGCTGTCGGCGCCGTTTGGCGGCTCGACCACCAATCTGGCGGCGATTTCGGCAGCGATCTGCACCGGGCCTGACGTCCATCCGGACCCCGCCGAGCGCTGGAAGACCGGCCCGTTCTATGCGCTCGCCTATCTCATCTTCGCCATTTTCGGCGCTTCGCTGGTGGCGATCTTCGCCGTCCTGCCGCAGAGCCTGATCGTGCTGGTGGCCGGTCTGGCGCTGATGTCGCCGCTTGCCAATGCTTTGTCGATCGCCTTGAAGGACGAAGGCGAACGCATGCCCGCCACCGTCACCTTCGCCGTCACTGCGTCGGGACTGACGCTGTTCGGCGTCGGCGCCGCGTTTTGGGGACTTGTTGCCGGGTTGGCCGTTCTTTTCCTCGAAGCGCTCAAAAAGCAACAATCATTTCAGCCTCTTGTCCGGTTTTGGCGGATATTGTCTTGAATCGCCGTTTTCTTCTTCCCATTTCGATTCCACGCAGCCGGTCTAGGCTGTCTCCAACCGAAGGAATGGGAGAAAATGAACACATCTGCATTGATCCGCCCGGCCTGGACGCCGGCAACCATCGCGTTGATGGTGATCGGTTTCATGGTGTTCTGGCCACTCGGCTTCGCCATGCTCGCCTACATCATCTGGGGCGACCGCCTCGACGGCTTGAAGCGTGACGTCAACCGGGCCACCGACGGCATCTTCGCCGGCTGCCGCCGTGGCTCCGACAAGGCGGCGCGCTGGGGTCACGGCTCCGCCCGCACCGGCAACGTCGCCTTTGACGACTGGCGCGAAAAAGAACTTGAGCGCCTCGCTGAGGAACGCCGCAAGCTCGACGAGATGCTGACCGAGTTCGACGAGTACGCCCGCGAATTGCGCCGCGCCAAGGACCAGGACGAGTTCGACCGCTTCATGGCCAACCGCAACAAGTCTACGGCGCCGACGAAGACCGATCCGAGCACCGGGACGACCACCAAGCGCGGCAAGGGTTCGAACCTGCTTGACGACTGACATCCGGCGACTGGTCAGATCGTGAAAAAACGGCGTCGCACGAGCGGCGCCGTTTCTTTTTTGTTCCATTCTTTATTCTACCCGTTTTCCTCGAATCGCGTATCGTCCGGCCATGTCCTTCGGCTTCTTCCGCAATTTGACAAAGCCCAAGCCCGCGCCTGTCGAAGAGCGCGAGCATGTCGTTGCCGGCCGCTCGCTGCCGCTCAAGATCGTCGAAAACGACCGCGCCCGGCGGCTGACGCTGCGCATCGATTCCGGCGGCCGTGGCCTGCGCATTACGGTGCCGCCGGGCTTGCGCCGGGGCGAGGTGGAAAAATTCCTCGACCGCCATCAGGACTGGCTGGAACAGCGGCTGGCCAAGGTCCCGGCTCGGCCGCAGGTGCGACCCGGCATCAAGATCCCGGTGCGTGGCGTGGCGCACCGCATCGTCCACGAGCCGTCAAAACGCGGAACCGTGACGGTGTCGAGCGATGAGCGCGGCCCGCTGCTGATCGTGCACGGCGATCGCATACACCTGCCGCGCCGCATCGCCGACTTTCTCAAGCGCGAGGCCAAGAAGGACATCGAGAAACTGGTGCTCAAGCACACACAGGCGTTGGGCAAACGCGCCAAGGCCGTCCGCTTCAAGGACACGTCGAGCCGCTGGGGCTCCTGCACCTCCGACGGCAATCTGTCCTTCTCCTGGCGGATCATGATGGCGCCGTCGCCGGTGATCAATTACCTCGTCGCGCATGAAGTCGCGCATCTCAAGGAGATGAACCACGGTCCGAAATTCTGGAAACTGTGCGAGCAGCTTTGCCCGGACACCGAGCGCTGCAAGGTCTGGCTGAAGCGCAATGGCGGCGCGCTTCAGGCGATCATGTTCGAATAACCGTCAATCGTCATTCGTCGCGTTGAGTTCCTCCGGGCGCAGCCCCTCTTCGCTATGATGCGGCCACGGCAAAAAATTGCGGTCGAAGGCATCACTGCCGAAATAGTCGAGCGCGCGGTGCGCCTCGGCGCCGTTGAAGGCGGCCTTGTCCATCAGGTGCGCAATGACCTCGCGCGCCTGCGTGATCTTCTGCCTGAGTTCGGCAACGGTTCTCTCGGTCATGATCGTACTCCCGCCTTGTCCATCCATAGGTAGCGCCTTTGGCGTTGCCGGCAAACAGTATGCTTTTTCTCGACTCTTTTCGCTTTTCATGCCAATTCCCGCGCATGGCACTCGACATCAAGATCTGCGGCTTGAAGACCGACGGGGCAATGGCCGCGGCGCTGGCCTGCGGCGCCAGCCATGTCGGCTTTATTTTCTTTGCCAAAAGCCCACGCTATGTCGAACCTGCCGAGGCTGGCCGTCTGCGCGAGGCGGCGCGTGGCAAGGCGACTGCGGTTGCGGTCACCGTCGATGCAGGCGACACCTTCCTGGACGAAATCGTTGCCAAGATGCAGCCCGACATGCTGCAGCTGCATGGCGCGGAGACGTCGGAGCGGGTGGCCGAGATGAAAGCCCGCTATGGCCTGCCGGTGATGAAGGCGCTGCCGCTCAGCGAGGCCGCGGATCTCGAACGGATAAAGCCGTTCGTCGGCATCGCCGACCGGTTCCTGTTCGACGCCAAGCCGCCGAAAGGCTCCGAACTGCCGGGCGGCAACGGAGTGGCCTTCGATTGGCGCATTCTTGTCGGCCTTGACGCCGGCGTCGATTACATGCTTTCCGGTGGGCTCAACGCCGCCAATATCGGCGAGGCCCTTCAGCTTGCCAACCCGCCCGGAATAGACATTTCCTCAGGCGTGGAAAGCGCGCCGGGCGTCAAGGATCCGGCGCTGATCGAACAGTTTTTCCGGGCCGTCAGGGCAGCGCGCGACAACCGCGCCGCCTGACCGGTTCAAACAGAGCATGTGGGAACTGGTTTTCCGACAAGAACATGCTCAAGACATCAAGATGCCAGGAGATCGGCGATGAACAAGCCGGCGACACCCAATTCCTTCCGCACCGGACCCGATGAGCAGGGCATGTTCGGTATTTTCGGCGGTCGTTTCGTTGCCGAAACGCTGATGCCGCTGATCCTCGACCTGGAGCGGCACTGGAACGAGGTCAAGAACGACGCGGATTTCAGGGCTGAACTCACCGACCTCTCGACCCACTATGCCGGGCGACCCTCGAAACTTTATTTCGCTGAAGGCCTGACACGCCATCTCGGCGGCGCGAAAGTCTATTTCAAGCGCGAGGATTTGAACCACACCGGTTCGCACAAGATCAACAACTGCCTAGGCCAGATCCTGCTGGCCAAGCGCATGGGCAAGAAGCGCATCATCGCCGAGACAGGTGCCGGCCAGCATGGCGTGGCATCGGCCACGGTCGCGGCCCGCTTCGGCTTTCCCTGCGTGGTCTATATGGGCGCGACCGACGTCGCCCGGCAAAGCCCCAATGTCTTCCGCATGAAGCTTCTCGGCGCCGAAGTGCGGCCGGTGACCGCCGGCCACGGCACGCTGAAGGACGCCATGAACGAGGCCCTTCGCGATTGGGTGACCAATGTCGAGGACACTTATTACCTGATCGGTACCGCCGCCGGCCCGCATCCCTATCCGGAGTTGGTGCGCGACTTCCAGTCGGTGATCGGCATCGAGGCGCGCGCGCAGATCCTCGAACAGGAAGGCCGGCTGCCCGACACCATCATCGCCGCTGTCGGCGGCGGTTCGAACGCCATCGGCCTGTTTCATCCCTTCCTCGACGACAAAGAGGTTCGCATCATCGGCATCGAGGCCGGCGGGCGCGGCCTCGATGGCATCGAGCATTGCGCCTCAATGAATGCCGGCGCGCCGGGCGTGCTGCATGGCAACCGCACCTATCTCCTGCAGAATGCCGACGGCCAGATCATGGACGGCCATTCGATCTCGGCCGGACTGGACTATCCCGGCGTCGGACCGGAGCATTCCTGGCTGCGCGATTCAGGCCGCGTCGAATATGTACCTATTCTCGACGACGAGGCGCTGGAGGCCTTCAAGCTGACGACCCGGGTCGAAGGCATCATCCCGGCGCTGGAATCGGCGCATGCCATCGCGCATGCGGTGAAGATCGTGCCTGCGATGGACAAGGACCAGATCGTGATCGTCAACCTGTCCGGTCGTGGCGACAAGGACGTGCATACGGTTGCCTCGATGCTGGGCATGGAGATCTGATCATGGTGACCCGCATCGACCGCCGCATGGCAAAGCTGAAGACCGAAGGCCGCCCGGCGCTCGTCACCTATTTCATGGGCGGCGATCCGGACTACGACACCTCGCTGTCGATCATGAAGGCACTGCCGGGCGCGGGCGCCGACATCATCGAGCTAGGCATGCCGTTTTCCGATCCGATGGCCGACGGTCCGGCGATCCAGGCCGCGGGCCTCAGGGCGCTGAAAGGCGGCCAGACGCTGGTCAAGACGCTCAAGATGGCGGCGGAGTTCCGGACCGGCGACAATGAGACACCGATCGTTTTGATGGGCTACTACAACCCGATCTACATCTATGGCGTCGACCGCTTCCTCAAGGACGCGATCGCCAGCGGCATCGACGGACTGATCGTCGTCGACCTGCCGCCGGAGATGGATGAGGAACTGTGCATTCCGGCGCTCAAGGCCGGCATCAATTTCATCCGGCTGGCGACGCCGACCACCGACGACAAGCGCCTGCCCAAGGTGCTGCAGAACACGTCGGGCTTCGTCTACTATGTGTCGATGACCGGCATCACCGGCTCGGCGCTGGCCGACACCGGCAAGGTGGCGGCGGCAGTCAAGCGCATCAAGGGCCATACCGACCTGCCGGTCTGCGTCGGCTTCGGCGTCAAGACCGCCGAGCAGGCACGCGTCATCGGCGCCAATGCCGACGGCGTCGTCGTCGGCACCGCGATCGTCAATGCGGTGGCCAATGTGCTGGGGCCAAAAGGCGAAAAGACCGCCGACCCTGCCGAAGCCGTGGCCACGTTGGTCAGCGGCCTTGCGCAAGGTGTGCGCTCGGCCCGCCTTGCTGCCGCCGAATAGTTTCCTACCTCTTTACCCAACTCTTCGTCAGGACAGGAGCCGAAGCGATGAACTGGATCACCAACTACGTTCGCCCGAAGATCAATTCGATGCTCGGCCGGCGCACCGACATGCCCGAGAATCTCTGGATCAAGGATCCGGAGACCGGCGAGATGGTGTTCCATAAGGATCTGGAATCCAACCAGTTCGTCATCCCCTCGTCCGGCCATCACATGAAGATCTCGGCCAAGGAGCGGCTGAAATTCTTCTTCGATGACGGCAAATACGAGACCCTGGATAACCCCAAGGTCATGCAGGATCCGCTGAAGTTCCGCGACGAGAAGCGCTATGTCGACCGGCTGAAGGACGCCAAGGCCAAGACCGGCCTGGAAGATGCGATCATCAACGCGCTGGGGACCGTCGAGGGCCTGCCGGTTGTGGTGACGGTGCAGGACTTCGCCTTCATGGGCGGCTCGCTCGGCATGGCCGCCGGCGACGCCATCGTGCATGGCTTTGAAGTCGCCCTGCAGCGCAAGCGGCCGCTCATCCTCTTTGCCGCCTCCGGCGGTGCCCGCATGCAGGAAGGTATTTTGTCCCTCATGCAATTGCCGAGGACCACGGTCGGCGTCGACAGGCTGAAGGAAGCCGGTCTTCCCTACATCGTCGTCTTGACCAACCCGACCACCGGCGGCGTCACTGCCTCCTACGCCATGCTGGGCGATGTGCACATCGCCGAGCCCGGCGCGCTGATCGGCTTTGCCGGACCGCGCGTGATCGAACAGACCATCCGCGAAAAGCTGCCAGATGGCTTCCAGCGCTCCGAATATCTGATGGAGCACGGCATGGTCGACATGGTGGTGTCGCGGCTGGAACTGCGCGAAACCATCGCGCGCCTGCTCAGGATGCTGCTCAAGCTGCCGGAGGAGCAAAAGCCGATCGAGCCGGAAATCCTGCCGCCGGCCACCATTCCGACGGAAGCCCGACCGCACGCCTGACGCGACATCGTGCGCCGCGAACCGCGATTGCGCGTGCTTTGCGGCCCGCATAGGATTCTTCCATGATGACGCTTGCCGCCGACCGCGAAATCGAAGCCCTGATGGCGCTTCACCCGAAAGGCTTCGACCTTTCGCTCGACCGCATTTCGCGGCTGCTGGAGCGGCTTGACAACCCGCAGGACCGGCTGCCGCCGGTCATCCACATCGCCGGCACCAATGGCAAGGGTTCGTGCGCCGCGTTTTCGCGCGCCCTGCTCGAGGCGGCGGACTACCGCGTCCATGTCCACACCTCGCCGCATCTGGTCAATTGGCATGAGCGCTACCGGCTGGCCGCCGATGGCGGCGGCAGGCTGGTCGAGGACAGGGTGTTCGCCGATGCCATAGCGCGCGTCGCCAGGGCCAACGAAGGCGAGACAATCACCGTCTTCGAGATCCTCACCGCCGTCACCTTCCTCCTGTTTTCCGAACACCAGGCCGATGCCGCCATTATCGAGGTCGGGCTCGGCGGCCGTTTCGACGCCACCAATGTCGTGAAGGAGCCTGCCGTATCGGTGATCATGCCGGTGTCGCTCGATCACGAGGCCTATCTCGGCGACCGTGTCGAACTGATCGCCGCCGAAAAGGCCGGGATCATCAAGCCTGGCTGCCCGGTGGTCATCGGCGCACAGGAAAGCGAGACGGCACTGCAGGTGCTGATCGAAACCGCCGATCGGCTTGAGTGCCCGACCTTCGTCTACGGCCAGGATTTCCTCGCCTATGAGGAAAACGGCCGCATGGTCTACCAGGACGAGGACGGGTTGATGGACCTGCCGCCGCCACGGCTGCCGGGGCGCCACCAATTCGCCAATGCGGCGGCGGCGATCGCCGCGGTCAAGGCGGCCGGTTTCGAGATCAGCCATCGCGCTGCCGAAAAGGCGATGATCAATGTCGCCTGGCCAGGCCGCATGCAGAAGCTGGCGCAGGGCCGGCTGGCGGAACTGGCACCGAAGGGTGCCGACATCTGGCTGGACGGCGGCCACAATCCGGGCGCCGGCATGGTGATTGCCGAAGCGCTGGCCGAGCAGGAAGAAAAGAACCCGCGTCCGCTCTTCCTCATTTCCGGCATGATCAACACCAAGGACCAGAGTGGCTATTTCCGGGCCTTCAAAGGCTTGGCCCGGCATGTCTACACGGTGCCGGTGAGCCTCAGCGAGGCCGGCGTGCCTAACGACGAACTGGCGATCCGCGCGACGGAGGCGGGACTGACGGCCGAGCCGGTGAGTTCGGTTGCCAATGCGCTGATGCTGCTGCGCGATACCTGGGACGGCCCGCCGCCGCGCATCTTGATCGGCGGTTCATTGTACCTGGCCGGCGCGGTGCTGGCCGAGAACGGCACGCCGCCGACCTGAGGCCAGACCTTCGAGAGGAGCCAGTCATGATCAAGGTCAGGCAGCTCGCCCATGTCTGCATCTTAGCGCATGACCTGGAAGCGACACGAAGCTTCTATCGCGACGTGCTCGGCCTCGACACCCAGTTCAATTTCCTCCGCGACGGCAAGATCTTCGGCTTCTACCTCAATTGCGGCGGGCGCAGCCATGTCGAGGTGTTCCAGAAGGATGGGGCCAGCTACAGCGAGCTCAACCAGATCAACCACTTTTGCCTTGAGGTTGAAAACATCGACGCGGCGATCGCCCATATCAGATCGAAAGGCGTCGATGTCACGGATAAGAAGCACGCCTGCGACGACACGTTTCAGGCCTGGATACGCGATCCCAACGGTGTGAAGATCGAGCTGTTTGAATACACCGCCAAAAGCGCGCAATTCGCCGGCGGCGATCGTATCGCCGACTGGTAGAGCATTCCTGCTTCTCCGTGAAACGGTGAAACGCCCTAGAAATCCCAAGGTGAGATCATCTCAAGGTTGGCCGGGCCGAAGTCGTTCACGTTACGCGTTGCCAGCTGACCGCCATTCACGCGTACTATCGCTGCAATCATGCCATCGGGTGCCGACATGCCCCGGCCCTGGCGCGTCGCCGTTTCCATAATCTCGCCATAAGCCAGAGCCGCCTCCTCCGTCAGCCCAAAAATGCGACCGGCAAAGCGATGGCGCCATTGGGAAAGACCTTGCTCCAGGCGATCGGCACGCTCGTCAGGTCGTATCTTTTGGATACCGAAAGCGATTTCGGCAATCGCCACCGTAGGAAGCGCCAGTTCGGCATCGTTGCGGACCAGCCAAGCCATGACAGCCGCGTCAGGCGCCTTTCTAAGGCTCTCTGAAATCACATTGGTGTCGACGAAAATCAAAGCTCCGGCCCTGTATGGACCTTGCGGCTTTCCCGGATGATTTCTTCCAGATCGATGTCGACGCCAACGCTTGCCGTCAGGCGAGAGTAGAAGGCGGATGCCGGTTCTCGCCCGGCCTCCCGAATCTCATAGGATTCAAGCGCGCGTTCGACGATATCAGCTATTGAGCGGTTTTCGCGACGAGCGAGTCGATGCGCAAGATCACGTGCTTTTGCGCTGCGGACGGAAAGCTGGGGTTCGGCCATTTCAAACTCCCTTTTGAGAAAGATATAGCCTTTTCTGCTCCTGCCATCAAGATGGCAGATGATGGCATGCCATCACTTTAGCTCGATCTCGATGAAGGCATACTCGCCTTCATTGGCGTTGATGACATCATGCTCGACGCCTTCCCTGCGGAAATAGGGCGCGCCCTTCGTCATCTCGGCGAAGGATTCGCCGTCCTTGGTCAACAGCTTTACCTTGCCGTCCATCAGCGGCACGACGACATAGTCGTGGCCGTGGCGGTGCCAGCCGGTGTTCTCGCCCGGCGCGAAGCGGTATTCGGTGACGATGACGCGTTCATTGTCGATGAAGACGGTGGCCCTGGCGGATCCGGTCATGTCGTTTCTCCCTGCTTGCACCGCCAACAGAAGACATGGAGTGCCCGGATGTGAGGGCCAGAGCCGCCCAGCGCATGACCCAGAAACTCGGTCTCGATTTTCCGAAAGGATCATGCGCCAATCCAATTGCTACAGCGTGCGGCCATAGACGCGCGGCCCTGTAGTGACGCCAACAAAAAGCCCGGCGCGAGGCCGGGCTTGATATCAGGAATTTCAGATGGATCAGGCGAGGCTGCCATTGATCCAGTGCGACAGCGCGGTCTTGGGCGCCGCGCCGACCTTCATGTCGGCCACTTCGCCGCCCTTGAAGATCATCAGCGTCGGGATCGAGCGCACGCCGAACTGCGCGGCAAGCTCGGGATTCTCGTCAATGTTCAGCTTGGCAATCTTGATCTTGGCACCAAGTTCGGTGGCGATGTCTTCCAGCGCCGGCGCGATCATCTTGCAGGGACCGCACCATTCCGCCCAGAAATCGACGACGACCGGTACGCTGGCGTTAAGCACATCGGCCTGAAAATTGCTCTTGTCGACCTTGACAGTGGTCATGCAGAAATCCTTTCGAAATTTTTCGTCGCACCAAATGTGGTGGTGATCGCACCCTTCTTCAAGCAGGTGTTGTGTCACGCTCCCGTGAGTCGAGCAAGGGCGTCGTCCATGGCGCTCGCCGGCAGCTCGATCAGCCGCGGCGCCTCGGTGAACAGCAAGGCCGCCTGGACCGCGCGACCGGGATAAAGCGGCTGCAGCAGGGCACGATAGAGCGCCAGCTGCAGGACATAGGCCGGCGGGACCTCGGCCAGAGAGGCGGGTGCCGGCCGGTTGGTCTTGTAGTCGACGATCGAGACCGCGTCCGGCGTCACCGCCAGCCGGTCGATCTTGCCGGAAATCGAGCGCTTTTTGCCCTTGACCTCCAGGCTGCCCATGATCGCGACCTCGGCACGCGACGACGGCGCAAACAGCTGACTGAAGCGGGGATCCGCAAGGATCGAAGTGACCGAAGCCAAGGCTTTCTCCCGCTCTGACGGAGGCCAGCCGGCGCCGGTTCGTGCGAGGTAGCGTTCCGCTGCTCCCGCGCGTTCGGGCTCGGCAATACCGGGCAGCATCTGCAGCAGCTTGTGCAGGGCAAGCCCACGCAGCACGGCAAAACCTGGCTCCGCATCGGCATCGATAACCGGCGACGCCTTGTCGATCACGGCTTCCTTGCCTTCGTCGATCAGCGCCGCGGCGCCGGATGGCGACAGGGGACGCGGCAAGTCCTCGAACGGCGGCAAGGGCCGGAACAGGCCCGACGGCAAAGGCTCGAAAGCGTCGGCCTGCCGTGCCTGCTCGCTGGATACCAGTGCGACCGGCGGCAGCTTCGTGACATGGAAACGATGCGCCGGCTCGCCGCCGGCGGGATGCGGATGCTGCTGGCTCTCCGGAGCGCCGACCAGTGCGCGGCTGACGATCGAGTGCCAGGTGCCGGCGTTCGGCGCCCGCTTGCCGTGATAGCCGCAGACGATCAGCCGGTCCTCGGCACGGGTCATGCCGACATAGAGCAGCCGGCGGTATTCGTCGTCGGCAAGTTCTCGTGCCCGCGCTGCCGCTGCTTTGGAAAAGCCGTTGGCGACGTGGCTGGCCGAGCGCCAGAGATAGCCCTTGCCATCCCAGGTGGCGCCGGAGCCATCAAAGGGCATCAGGCGCGGCAGATGCTGGTCGCTGAACGGGGCGGAGCCGCCATCGACCAGGAACACCACCGGCGCTTCCAGGCCCTTGGCTGCGTGTACGGTCATGACCCGGACCTCGTCGCGGGTCTGGTCCATCTCGCGCTTGATCTCGGGACCGGCGTTTTCCAGTGTCGACAGGAAGGCTTCCAACCCAGGCAGGCCGGTCCGCTCCTCGGCAAGGCAGAAACTCAGGAACTCGTCGAGAATGTCGCCGGCTTCAGGCCCGAGCCGCGCGATCATTTTTTTGCGCACGCCATCGCGCGCCAGCAGCCCGGCATAGAACTCGAAGACCGGCTTGAACGCGGCCTCATTTGTCCAGATGTCCAGTTGCGCGACGATCTTTGTCAGTCGCTCGCTTTCGCCGGCAAGCTGGCGCAGCGATGCGATCAACGACAACCCAGCCGACCTCTGCGCAGCGAGCGTGAACAATTCCTCCTCGGGCAAATCGAAGATCGGACTGCGCAGCACGGCGGCGAGCGACAGGTCGTCTTGCGGCTGGATCAGGAAATGGCCGAGCGCGATCAGGTCCTTGACCGCTATATGACCGGGCAAGCTCAGCCGGTCGGCGCCGGCGACCGGAATGTCGCGGCGTTTCAAGGCGCGAGTCAGCGCATGGACGAAGCGGTCGCGCTTGCGCACCAGCACCAGCACGTCGCCAGGCCGCAGCCGCTTGCCGCGGCCTTCGATGATCTCACTGGTGCCGATCCAGCCCGCAATGGTGGCGGCGACGTTCTCGGCCACGCGAACCGCCGGTGCATGCGCATGGTCGATGGCTTGCGTCCAATCGTCGGGCTCGTCGACGACGTCGGCGCCGACCGACGGCCACACCTCGACATATCCCGGCGCATCGGTGCGGATCGCCTTGTGGCTCAGCGGATCGGGATCGTGGCTGATGCCGCGCCGCACCAGGGGATCGGCGAAGACGCGGTCAACGGCGGCCAGAACATCGTCGGTCGAGCGGAATGACCAGGTCAGCTTCAGATCGGCGAAGGACGCCTCGGCGTCGCGCACCCTGCCGGCAAACAACAGCCGGCTGTCGGCGAAGGAATCCGGCGCCGCACCCTGGAACGAATAAATCGACTGCTTCTCGTCACCGACTGCGAAGACGGTGCGTTGGACCTTGTCGCGGGCGCCGAAGCCGGCAAAGAACTCTTCCGCCAGCCGCTTCACAACCTCCCATTGATCCGGGCTGGTATCCTGCGCCTCGTCGAGCAGGATGTGGTCGATTCCCTGGTCGAGCTTGTATTGCACCCAGGGGCCGGCATCGGGCCGCGCCAGAAGATTGACGGTGCGGGTGATCAGGTCGTTGAAATCGAGAAAGCCGCGGCTGCGCTTCAGCACTTCATAGCGGGCGATCAGCCAGTCGGCGATGGTCAGCGCGGCAACCGTGCCTTCCAGCATCCGGAACAGAGCCAGCCGGTCGACGGTTTCGATGATGGCTTTTGTCGCCGAGAGATAGCGCTCCGCCAGATCCGGCAGCCGATCGACCAGAGCTTTCTTGAAGGCCTTCGCCGGGTCGTAGGCATCGCCATCGGTCTTGAGGAAGGCTCTTGCGAGCAATTGCAGACGGCGAATGGGGTCGCCCTCGGCGAAAGCCTGGCGCGCATAGGGCAGGATGTTGTTCAGCACCGATCTGGCGTCGGTGGCTTCAGCAGCCTGGGCAAAGCCGGCAAAATAGTCAGGCAGGAAGCCCGGCAGCGGCCAGACCGATGCCGCTATGCCCTCGGCGGTCTGGCCGGAGCGGAAATGGAATTCGTCGAACAGCACCTGGAAGCGCGTGCCGTCGCGCCCGACCGCGTCGATGAAAGTGCGCAAGCCGTCGCGCTTGCGCACGATCTCGCCCAGCAAGGCATCGAGCCCGGCTTCGCCGCCCCGGTCGAGGACGGTGGCAAAGGCCTCAGCCAGACCCTTATCGCCGGCGGCGGTGCCGGAGATCATGTCGCGGCGCGCGGCGGCAAACAGCGATGCCTCCATCTGGCCGTCGAGCATCTCGAAATGGGCCGGGATGTTGGCTTCCAGCGGGAACTGGTGGAGCACGGATTCGCAGAAGGCATGGATGGTCTGGATCTTCAGCCCACCGGGCGTTTCCAGGGCCTCGGCGAACAGGCGCCGCGCCCGGCGCATGGTTTCGATATCGGGCCGGCGATCCTCCAGCGCCTCGACCTTTGCCGCCAGATCCGTGTCACCGAGCGTCGTCCATTCCGACAGTGTCGAGAACACCCGATTGGACATGTTGGCGGCAGCGGGGCGCGTGTAGGTCAGGCACAGTATCTTCGACGGATCGGTGCCGCGCAGCAGCAGCCGGATGACGCGCTGGGCCAACACATGGGTCTTGCCGGAGCCGGCGTTCGCCGACACCCAGGCGGAATTCTGAGGGTCGGCGGCGCGGGCCTGGCTGGTCGCGGTGTCGCTCGGGATGGGATAGGCCTTTTTCATGCCTCCCCTCCCTCGTCACCGGCGTCGCCGCCGGCCGACCATTCCAGCACGCGGGCAAGATGGTCGTAATCGCCATCGGTCTCGCCCTCGCGAAACGGCAGCGCGCGCGACAGGTAACCGGTCGCCGGGTCGGCATAGTGGATCAACAGCTTTTCCAGCCGCGCCCAGGCCTCTTCGGCAAGATCGGCTGCGGTGCGCGGTTGGCGGTTGTGTTCGAGGATCGATTCCTCGAACACCTCGCCATTCGGCTTCAACCTGATGAAGGCCAGTTGCGACGGTTCACGCGCGCCCAAATCCTTGAAGGCGCCGCGCCTGAGCAGAGCGCCCTCCAGCGCCAGTTGCGGCGCCAGCAGCGTGTGCGCCTGCGCCTTGGACGGCGAGGAGCCGGTCTTGTAGTCCAATATGTCGGCCATGCCGCCAGCCAGCAGGTCGACACGGTCGGCATAGCCGGACAGCGTCACGCCGGACTGGCCAACGACGGTCTTTCCGGCGCGCTCCTCGGCATGCCGCCGGATCACCGCGCCGGCGCGCGTGCGCTCCCACTCGATGATGTTGGCGGCAAGCTTTTCGAAACGCGGCCACCACACCGCTTCGACATCGACTGGAAGGGCTGCATCGGCAAAACAGGCACGGCCGGCTGATATGAGGCCAGCGAGCGCGTCGGGCGCGCGTGGGTCGGCGACGCGCGCCGCGAACAGGTGCAGGATGGCATGGAACAGCGTGCCGCGCTCGGCCGCACCGGGGTCGCGGATGACCGGATCGAGCGGCATCAGGCCGAGGATTCGCCTTGCGTAGACGGCATAGGGATCACGGCGCAGTGTCTCGATCTCGGTGACCGAGAAATGGCCAGGGCGCACTGACAAGGGCGGCCTCGGCTGCGGCCGCGGCGCGAAATCCTGTCTTGGACCGGAGTCGAGCGCGCGCGCCCAGGTGAGCAGTTCATCACCACGGCGGCGCAGCGCTGCCGCTTGGTCGTTGCCGATGAAGGTGAGCAGGCGCTGCAACCAGCGCGACGGCACCGCCGGTGCATCGCCGGCACGCGCCGAGCGGGCCAGCAGCACCTTCTTCGCGCCCATGGCCATCTGGAAATCATGCGCGGCAAGGCCGATGCGCCGTTCCGGCGGTTCGAGATCGATGCCGGTCTTCATCAGCCGCGACATGAAGCGGTCGCTCTCGGGCTTGCGCGGCCATACGCCCTCGTTCAGCCCCCCGATGACCAGCGTGTCGACAGTCTGCAAGCGTGCTTCCAGCGCACCCCAGATGGAGATGTTCCTGTCGGTGCCTTGCGCCGGTTTTACCGTTTCAGGCGCGACCAGCGCCGCCATCACGTCGGGCCATTCGTTCGCCGCGAACGACAAGGGCGCGGAAGCCGCGATCAGCCCGCGCAGCAGGTCGGCAAGCTTTTCGCCGGCGTCACCGGCATAGAGTTCGCCAAGGCCGCCATCGGCGGTGCGGCCGAGATTTTCGAGTGCGACGACGCTGGCTGTGACCAGCGCGGCAAGGTCGGCGTCACCTTGGCCCCGGAAAGCCGCAAGTGGCGCCAGTGCTTGCGTGAGACGGTCCAGCAAATTCCGTGCGCTTTCGATGGCGCGCACGGTCAACCGGGAAAACCAGAAGGGCGGCCGGCTGCCGCTGCCCAGGCCGGTGAGGCGAGCCTCGAACAATTCCGGAAGCGAAACGATGTCGGGGCGGCCGGTGCCGCCGCGCAGCGCCACCAGTTCGACCAGCTCCGCCGCATGGCGCACATCAGCCCGTTCGAGGCCAAGGCCAAGCAGCGGATGCTTGAGCAGCGACAGCAGGCCGACGGGATCGCCTGGCCGGAACACCGCCTCGAGTGCCAGCCTGAGCAGGCTGGCCGCCGGGGTGTTGGCGAGCGGCGTGCCACCGGAATCGTCGGCAACAACTCCGAAGCGCTGGAGCTCGACCGAAACGCGTCGCGCCAGCGCGCGGTCGCCGGTGACGAGAGCGGCCTTTTGGCCTGGGTTTTCGACCGCGCGCTTGAGCGCAACGGCGATGGCCACGGCTTCATCGCGCTCGCTGGCTGCTTCGAGCAAGGTCACGCCGGCGAATGCCCCGGCGACGTCAGACGCCGAAAAGTCATTGCGCGTCTCGGCCCACAATTCGGTGGTCTCGGCCGGCCGCAGGGCTTCGCCGACAAGGGCGGCGCGAAGCGCAAGCCGTGGCTCGGCCGCGTCGATCTCCTCGACATCGCCGCGCAGCACGCCGATCTTGCCGATCAGCCTGGCCAGACCATATTGCGGATGGCCAAGCACCGCCGGGCGGGCGCCGGGCGCGGCGATTGCCTGGAAGGACGCTTCGTCCAGCGACCGGTCGAGGCCTGGCAGCACGATGGCGCCGCCGGGCAAGCGGGCGATCGCCGCAAGCAGTTCGGCGGTGGCCGGAATGGAGCCGGTCGAGCCCGCGGCGATGACCGGTCCAGCGGGCGGATTGCGCTGCAGCCGCGCCGCCTCGGCGCGGATCAGCGCGCTGCGATGCGCGGCCGGATTGGAGCGATCGCTTTCTGCAAGGAATTTCGGCCAGGCGTCGGTGACGATGCCGAGGAATTCGAGCGTCACCTGCCACCATCCGGCAAGATTGCCGGTCACCAGATCGGTGAGCTTGGCCCAATCCGTTCCTTCCGTCTCGATCTCGTCCATCAGCCGGGCGAGATCGCGCGCCAGCCAGATCGCGTCGGCGGTGGAGGCCGGGATGACGATCTCCTCGGCGAAGAGCGCGGCGACATGGGCCGGCAGCCGGCGTTTCCAGGCGCGCACCAGTGGCGTCAGCAGCAACAGGCGCTCAGTCGCGGCGATCGGCGGCGCGAGATCGATGGCCGCCGCTGCCTCGGTCTCGAATACGGCCTCGTCCTCGTCGAATTCGCCGAGCGGGCGGATGACTGGCAGGATCGCCGAACCGCCGCCGCCGCGCGCCGCCAGACTGTCGACGAAGACACCCCGCAAGGCGCGCGCGGCGCGGCGCGTCGGCACATAGATGGTGACATCGGCCAAAGCGAGCGGATCGCCGTCAAAGCGAAAGCCAGGAACAAGGCGTCCGGCAAGCAGCGCTTCGGCAAGCGTCGGTAGAAACGGCGCTCCGGGCGGGATCGAGAAAACGCGGCTTGAGCCGCTCATTGCGACTCGATTAACGCGCCGGCGACCGCCGCTTCGGCGAGCGCAATGGCATCGGGTGTACCGACGGTGATCCACTGGCCGTGCATCGGCATGCCGAACAGTCGCCCGGCGGCGATGCTCGAATCGAAATAGGCGTTGAGCGAGTGCGGCCCGGCCGCTGCTTGCCCGAACAGGCGCGGATGGACGATCGCCGCCCCAGCATAGATCAGGCCCGCCGGATCGCCTTTCGAGCGCCGCAAGGCACCATCCGGTGCCACCAGGAAATCGGTGCTGCCGCAGTGTCCGGTCGCCTGATTAAGATCCGCCAGCATCAGCAGAATATCCATTTTCGCCGCGTCCCATGCAAGGGCGAGGCGCTCGAGATTGAGGGGACCGTCGTCGATCCAGAAGGTGTCGGCGTTGAGGATGTAGAAGGGCTGCTCACCCAATTCTGGCAACGCCTTGACGATGCCGCCGGCGGAATCGAGAAGTCTTTCGCTCTCATCGGAAATGACGACGCGTGGCGCAGTGCGCGCCGCGACATGGGCGACGATCTGTTCGGGAAAATAATGGACGTTGACCACGGCCTTGCCGACACCGGCGGCGGCCAGGCTGTCGAGGCTCCAGTCGAGCAGCGTCTTGCCGGCGATCCTGACCAGCGGCTTGGGAATGGTGTCGGTGATCGGCCGCATGCGTTTGCCGAGCCCGGCGGCAAGTACGATGGCAGTGTCCGGTTTTGCTGTCACAGCGCTCGCTCCTCCAGCAAACCGTGGCTGTCGTAGAACTCGCGCAGGCTTGCCAGCGCCGGATGAGACAGAGCCCGGCGCAGATAATCGCGAATGCGCGGGAGATGCTTCAGATAATAGGGTTTGCCGTCGCGCTTTTCGAGCCGGACGAAGATGCCGAGGATCTTGGAGTTCCGCTGCGCCGCCATGATGGCGTAGGATTCCAGGAAACTTGCTTCGTCGAAAGCGCCCGCTGCGTGGCGCGCCGCGATATAGGCATCGAGCGTCTCCCTCTCGATCTCGGTTGACATCGAGACGCGCGCGTCCATGGCGAGCGAGGCGACGTCATAGGCGGACGGGCCGATCAGCGCATCCTGGAAATCGACGATGCCAAGCCGGTCATGCCCGAAACGATCGCCGCGCCAGATGATGTTGGGCGAATGGAAGTCGCGCAGCATCAGCGTGACTTCGCGGCCGTGCAGACGGTCGAGAAGCGCATTCCACTCCCTGTGGTAGCCGGAGCGCAAGCTGTCGCTTGCCGGGCTGCCCGATAGCGCCGGCACGTACCAGTCGACCAGCAGATCGGCTTCGATCATCATGGCGTCGCGGTCGAAAGGCGGCACATCATGGAAGCCGCCGTGCCCTGTTTCCAGGCGCTGCGGCCAGGTCCTGCCATGCATCATGGCCAGCAGTTTGGCCGCCGCCGCATAGCGCTCGGCCACTGGCTGGCCATCGCTGCCGAGAAATGCTTCAGAACCAAGATGTTCGAGCAGCAGGAATCCCTGCTCCTGGTCCTCGGCATGGATTTCCGGAACGCTGACGCCGGCGGCCTTCAAGGCGCGGTCGATGGCGACGAAGGCGGAGACCGACTGGGCGGTATGAGCGATCTCGGCATAGGCTCTGCCGTCGCGCACGGGTGGGCCGAGCACCAGCCGAGGCGAGTTCATCAGCACTCGCGGCTTCCGGTCCGGCAGCGAAACGATCTCGTAGGAGCGGGCCGAAGCATCGCCAACGAAATGGCGGCGCTGCGCTTGCCCCCAGCCGGCGTTCACGAGAAAGTCGCGCATGGCCAGCGATCGTGCCGCCCGATCGAAGGGAGCGCCCTGCCCCGACAATCTCGCCAACCGGCCGTCGCCATGCTGGACGAGCTCGATCAGGACCGTGGTTTTCGGCAGATAATCTTCGGCCCGTTCCGGCCATTCGACCAAAGCGGCGCCTTGGGTCAGGGCTTCGTCGAAGCCGAGCTCATCGATCTCGGCCGCCGAGGACAGGCGGTAGAGATCGAAATGATGGACCGGGATGCGCGTGTCGTAGCTCTGCACCAGCGTGAAGGTCGGGCTCGGAACATCGAGACTGGCATCGTCGGCCAAGGTCCTGATCAAGGCCCGCGCCAACGTCGACTTGCCGGCGCCGAGATCGCCCTTGAGGGCAAGCACATCACCCGGGCGCAGCGACAGGGCAAGATCTTCGCCCAGCCGTGCTGTCTGTGTCTCGTCGGCGAGCAAACGCTCCAGCACCAATCCCGTCATCGAGCGTGCTACTCGGCCGCGGCGCGGATGCCCGGCATGTCGGGAAAAGTGCAGATGACGGTCGTGCCCTTGTCCTTGCCGGTTTCGATGCGAACGCTGCCGCCATGCAGCTCGACAAAGCTCTTGACGATCGACAGGCCGAGACCGGCACCGCGCCGGCGGCCGCCATTGGCGCGCGGCTCGAAGCGGCGAAACACAGAATCGAGCAGGTCCGGCGGCATGCCGGGGCCGTCGTCATGAACCGAGAATTCCACCCCGTCCGCCAGATTGCGGCAAGTGAGCCGGATGGTGCTGGCTTCCGGGGCGTAGTTGGCGGCGTTGCTAAGCAGATTGTAGAGGATCTGGCGGACGCGGATTTCGTCGCCGTGGAACGTCTTCGGCGCAGCCCTGGCGTCGACCTCAAGCCTGATCGAATGCTCTTCCAGCCGGTCGGCGACCAGTTCGGCCGCGGCCGCAATGGTGCGATCGACGTGCACCTCGGAAATGTCGAGCTGCATGATGCCGGCGTCCACCGTCGCCAAATCGAGGATGTCGTTGACGATGGTGAGCAGCACCGAGGACGACGAGCTGACATGCTCGACATATTCGCTCTGTTTCTGCGTCAGCGGACCGGTCGTGGGCTGCGACAGCAGTTCGGTGAAGCCGATGATGTTGGTCAGCGGCGAGCGCAGTTCATAGGAGACGTGCTGGACGAATTCGTTCTTGAGTTGGTCGGATTTTTGCAGCGCCTCGTTCTTGTCCTTCAGCGCCCTTTCGACATGGACGCTGTCGGTAACATCGACGAAGGTCATCATCACCTGCCCGTTGGGCAACGGGATCATGGCGTAGCTCAGCACATTGCCGTTGTTGAGTTCGGTCTGGCCGTGGCGGTCGCGGCGCTCGTCGTCGAAGCCGGTGATGGCGGCGACGAAGCCTGGCCAGGGGCTGTCCGCCGCCTGCCGGTTGCAAAGGTCGCGGATCGTGGAGACGTGGACATTTGGCTTGGCCGCTTCGCCGCTCAAACCCCAGAGTGTGGCAAAGGCGGGATTCGACAGCCGAAGCCTGCCGTCGGGGCCGAACACCGCCACGCCTTCGGCAAGATTGTCGAGCGTCTCGCCCTGGACCCGCACCGCTGTCTGGTAGCGGCTTTCGAGGTCCATCTTCTCGGTCAGGTTCTCGAACACCCAGGTCACGCCACCCTTGGGCTGCGGGTTGGCAACGACGCGGATGGTCTTGCCGTCCGGCAGATGCCACCAATGCTCCTGCGATTCCACGGCACGATAGGCGCCGAGCAGACCTTCCTTCCAGCGGCGCCATTCCGGTTGCTCGGCGATCTTGCCCTCGCTGCGCAGCCGGTCGAGCAGCAGCGCATTGTCGGGAGCGCTGTGCAGGAAACCACTGTCGAGGCCCCACAGCTTCTGAAAGGCCTGATTGAAGAACCGCAGCTTCTCGTCGGTGTCGAAAATGGCGACCGCCGTATTGAGCTGATCGAGCGTGTCGGCGTGGCTCCTGACGGTCCGCTCGTATTCGCCGCGAACCGTCTCGATGGCGCTGGTGTCGCAAGCGAGGCCGGCCGAGCCATCGCTGCCGGCGAAATCGGTGACCGCAAACACACGACGATCACCTTCGATCACGGTGGAAAGCGACTGTTCGAAGACCGGATGTGTCTTGTGCTGGGCGGCAATCGCGTCGCGTGCCTGGCCGCCGAGGAACTCTTTTGCCTCCCGAACCGCGGTTTCGGCATTTTCGGATTCGACCGCATCGGCATAGGCCCGGTTGACCCACTTCAGCCGCCCATCCGCGCTGCGAAGCCAGGCCGGCATGTTCAGCGCGTCGAGCAGGCCGATCATCGTATCATGGTCGGCGGCCAGTCGCTGGTTCTCGATCTTCAGCCTGGCCTGGCTGCGCTGCGTCTCCGAAAGCGAGATAAAACGCACGAGCACATGCGCCGCGCTCTTGCGGCCATGCACTTCGAGCGGAGCGCCGGCCTGCGATTCGATGACGAGGTCGAAGGGTTTGGCTTTTTCGCGCAATCCCGCAACGGCATGTTCAAGTGCTGCCGCCGAACGCGGCATCAGCCAGCGGCCGAAAGCAAGAAAAGCGGCCCGGTCCTCCGGAGCGCCGCTTTCGACGGGCAATGTGCCGATGAGTTCCGGCTTCTTGTTTTCCGCGGCCCAGACGACCACGCGCTGGTCGCGCAGATTGAGCAGCGCCTCCGAGCGGCGGAGCGCCGCGTTGATATCGGCGAGGCGGCTCCTGAGCTCGACATTTTCCGCCGAGGTGCGGGCTCTTTCGCGGATGAGAACGATGGCCGAGAGAAGCGCAGCGCCCGTCACCCCGACAAACACGGCAAGCTGCATCACCTCGACGGCGCTCATCGACAATCCGGCGACGGCGGAACCAGCGGTCTCGGCATGCGCGACAGCACCTGCCAACGGGCCGGCAAGCGCGGAAGTGGCAAGGAATATCGACGCACGGACGCGCCAGGACAGGCCCCCGCTTTGCAAGGCGGAGCCAGTGATCCTCGAATCGTCATGGCCGCCGGAAACGGCCCGTCCCGCTCTGTGCGGGTGTTGCCCCGGCATGTCTTGGTCCTCTCCGCCGCCTGAATGCAAGACCGCCCTGATGCACACCTCTCTTGAACCCCTCTCGGGCTGGAAGCGTCGCGAATCAGCTGACAATAAACCCTCGCCGAATCGTCGTGAAGGCGATTGCGCGCAAAAATAAAGCCGGGCGAAAAGTCAATCGCCCGGCCTCAATATCTGGTAGCAATTTTAGATTTCGTTAATAGCGGTAGTGTTCCGGCTTGAACGGACCCTGCGGCGTGACGCCGATATAGGCCGCCTGCTCACCGGACAATTCGGTGAGGCGGGCGCCAAGCTTGTCGAGATGCAGGCGCGCGACCTTTTCATCGAGATGCTTGGGCAGGACATAGACCTGGTTCTCGTACTGGCCGGGCTTGGTGTACAGCTCGATCTGGGCCAGCACCTGGTTGGTGAAAGACGCCGACATGACGAAGCTCGGGTGGCCGGTGGCGTTACCGAGATTGAGCAGGCGGCCTTCGGACAGAAGGATCATCCGCTTGCCGTCCGGGAAGGTGATCATGTCCACCTGCGGCTTGACGTTGGTCCATTTCAGGTTGCGCAGCGCGGCCACCTGGATCTCATTGTCGAAGTGACCGATGTTGCCGACGATCACCATGTCCTTCATCGAGCGCATGTGGTCGAGGGTGACGACATCCTTGTTGCCGGTGGTGGTGATGACGATGTCGGCGGTGGGTGCCGCGTCTTCCAGCGTGACGACTTCAAAACCATCCATCGCCGCCTGCAGGGCGCAGATCGGATCGACCTCGGTGACCTTGACGCGGGCGCCGGCGCCCTTGAGCGAGGCCGACGAGCCCTTGCCGACGTCGCCGTAACCGCAGACGACGGCGACCTTGCCGGCCATCATCGTGTCGGTGCCGCGACGGATGCCGTCGACGAGCGATTCCTTGCAACCGTACTTGTTGTCGAATTTCGACTTGGTGACCGAGTCGTTGACGTTGATGGCGGGGAAGGGCAGCAGGCCCTTCTTCTGCAACTGGTAAAGCCGGTTGACGCCGGTCGTCGTCTCTTCGGTGACGCCGCGGATCGCCGCCTTCTGCTTGGTGAAGAAGCCGGGCGAGGCCTTCAGGCGCTTCTTGACCTGCGCGTAGAAGTATTCCTCTTCCTCGCTCTGCGGGTTGGACAGCACGTCCTCGCCGGCCTCGGCGCGGGCGCCGATCAGGATGTACATGGTGGCGTCGCCGCCATCATCGAGGATCATGTTGGAGAGGCCGCCGTCGGCCCACTGAAAAATCTTGTCGGTGTAGTCCCAGTACTGCTCGAGCGACTCGCCCTTGACGGCGAACACCGGGATACCGGCCTCGGCGATGGCCGCGGCCGCGTGATCCTGGGTCGAGAAGATGTTGCAGGAGGCCCAGCGGATATCGGCGCCGAGCGCCTTCAGCGTCTCGATCAGCACCGCCGTCTGGATGGTCATGTGCAGCGAGCCGGTGATGCGCGCGCCCTTGAGCGGCTGCTTGTCGCCGAATTCCTCGCGGCTGGCCATCAGGCCCGGCATTTCGGTCTCGGCGATCTCGATTTCCTTGCGGCCCCAGCCGGCAAGCGAGATGTCGGCGACCACATAGTCCTTGCTACCCGTCATGGCAGTGCTCCGAAGTTTTGTGCTGCGAATTGGTTGCGGATGCGCCCACGCCGGCAGGCGCGTTGAAGGGCGCGAATTGCCGGGTTGACTAGCAGATCGGCACCGGGACGACAATGGGATATAAAGAAATCTTTATTCGTGCATGTCTCTCGGACATGCGTTCGCGGTGTGGCGGATCAGCTTTCCTCGCCGAAGCGGGATGCCACCAGTTGCTCCAGAGCGTCGATCACCTGCCGCGCCTGCGGCCCGCTGGCGGTGACGCGGATCGAGTAGCCGGGGCTTGCCGCCAGCATCATCAGGCCCATGATCGAGGTGCCGCCGACCTGGACGCCGTCCTTCTCGACATGCACCGAGGCGTCGAAACCGCTGGCCAGCTGGACGAATTTCGCCGAGGCGCGGGCATGCAGGCCGCGCTGGTTGATGATGGGGAAGTCCCTCGTGATGGTATCCTTGGCGATCTGATCTTTTTCCGGGGACAGCGCGTTCATTTGCTGCTCAGAAGCTGACTGGCGACATTGATGTATTTGCGGCCGGCCGCCTGCGCCTCGTCGAGCGCGGCGGCCATATTGTCGCCCTTGCGGATCGAGGAGAGCTTGATCAGCATCGGCAGGTTCATGCCGGCGATCACTTCGGTGCGGCCGGACTCCATCACCGAGATGGCAAGGTTGGAGGGCGTGCCGCCGAACATGTCGGTCAGCACGATGACCCCCGCCCCTGTGTCGACACGGGCAACAGCGTCGACGATATCGCGGCGACGCTGCTCCATATCGTCATCGGCGCCGATCGCCACGGTTTCGAAATTGTCTTGTGGCCCGACGACATGTTCCACGGCATGTCGAAACTCGGCGGCCAGTTGACCGTGCGTTACAAGCACGAGTCCGATCATTCTTTGGTGGCTCCCGTCATCGCCGCTTCACAGGCGCATTTTATGCTCGCCAGCCATTCCAGGCGGCGGGAGCGCTATCTTGTCGACGCACGGCCCGTTGACAAGCCCAAAATTGCGCAGGTCCATGCCATTTTGACGCATTGCAGCAAAAAAGCCGGGGCGGATCATAGAAAAGGCGCGATCGACAGCCGCGCCATCACGGCGGGCAGTGCCGTGGCGGCGTTACGCTCGGCAAGGTCGATACGCGGCACCGGGCAGCCTGCGACAGGCTCGCTGATTTCCTCCTCCTGGAAACGGGCCATCTCTACCTTTGGCACCAGCCTCACATGCAGGTCGATCACTCCGCCCGGCTCGAACGGCAGCGGTCGCGGCAAGAACCCAGGCACTTCGGCGAGACCGGCGATGGTCGCCGGCACGCGACAGACCAGCCGCCCGGCGCGGGCCGCGGCAAGCAGCCTGTCGTCGCCGATCAGCCGCGAGAACAGTCCGCGCGCGCGGCAATGGTCCAGGAGTGTCAGCGCCAACGTCGTCTTACCGGCGCCGGACGGCCCGGTGATAAGGACGCCGCGCTCGCCGATCAGGATCGCGGTTCCGTGAATGTTTTCAGGCTGCGCAACTGGATCAGGCACGATCTTGCACGATCATGTTTTTGGATTAAGCATGATGATCTTGTCCGAAAACCGTTTTCCACTTTGCTGGATCATGCCTGTTGAATGAAGCATGATCTCTGGACGAACGGAACCGTTCGTCCGAGAAAACCGGTTTCCACTTTTCGGGATCATGCTTCGGCCGGCAGCGTCACGACGAAGCGCGCGCCCTTGATCTCGCCGGGTTTGGTGCCGGGGATGTTCTCGGCGGTCAAGGTGCCGCCATGGGCCTCGACGATCTGCCTGGATATCGACAAGCCAAGGCCGGAATTCTGGCCGAACGCCTCGCCGGCCGGCCGGTCGGTGTAGAAGCGTTCGAAGATGCGGTCGATGTTGTCGGCCCGGATGCCGGGACCATTGTCGTCGACGGTGATGATGTTGAACTTGCCGGCGCGCGCCAGCGACAGGCCGATGTGGCCATGGTCCTCGGGAACGAAGGAGCGGGCGTTCTCGATCAGGTTGGTGATGACCTGGCCGATGCGCAGATCATGGCCGACGACGAAATAGCCTTTGACGCCCTGCGGCAGTTTGGCGACCTTGAACTCAATCTCGACCGCCTTCTTGTTGCGCGTGGCTTCACGCGAAACGACGACGAGATCGGTGATGAATTTCTTCAAGTCGACGGTCCCGGCATCTTCGCGTGCGAGCTCCGCGTCAAGACGGGAGGCATCGGAAATATCGGTGATGAGGCGGTCCAGCCGCCTGACATCGTGCTGGATGACGTCCATCAGCCGACCGCGCGAATCGTCGTTCTTGGCCAGCGGCAAGGTTTCCACCGCGCTGCGCAGCGACGTCAGCGGGTTCTTCAATTCATGCGACACGTCGGCCGCAAAGCTTTCGATCGCCTCGATGCGGGCATAGAGTGCCTTGGTCATGTCGCGTATCGCGATCGACAGATTGCCGATCTCGTCCTGGCGGTCGGAAAAGTCGGGGATTTCCTCACGGCTCTTGACGCCGCGCCGCACCCGCACCGCCGCCGCCGACAGCCGGCGCAGCGGATTGGCTATGGTGGAGGCGAGCAGCATCGACAGGATGGCGGTGACCAAGGCCGCGATGCCGAAGACGCGCAGGATCGCCTTGCGCTCTGCGGCGACGATCTTGTCGATATCGCCGCCTTCGGTCGACAGCATCAGAACGCCGAGAACGGCGCGGAAGCGCTGGATTGGCACCGCCACGGAAACGATCTGCTCACCCTGTTCCGATATGCGCACGATGGTAGACGGGCTGCCGGTGAGGGCCTTGACCACTTCCGGGAAGGCGGCGCCATTGCCGCCCGGCTGCTCGTGATAGACCGGCAGCTCGGTGTTGCGGAAGAAGTCGAAGACGAATTTCTGGATGCGCTCGAGCAGATCGGGCTGTTCCTCTTCGACCGGCGGCAGGTCGTAGCGCAGGATTTGGCCGCGCGAATAGAGATGGCGTGAATCGAGCAGCAGGTTGGCGTCGCGATCATAGATGCGGGCGCGGGTCCGGGTCGGCGAGATCAGCCTTCTCAGCACCGGCGCGACACGTTCCGGGTTGATCGGGAAGTCGAGATTGTCGAGCTGGTCGGAGCCCGGTCCAAGGCTTTCGCCGGCCTGCAGCTCAAGCAGCTTTTCCGGGTCGATGCTGATCGAATCCGTCTCGACCGTCGCCGACGCCGCGATCGCGCCGGCGATGATCTCGCCCTGCGTCATCAGGCTTTCGACGCGGGCGTCGATCAGCCCGTCGCGGAAGGTGTTGAGATAGAGAATGCCGGTCACCAGGACGGCAAGGCCGGCAAGGTTGAGGAAAAGGATACGCCGCGTCAGGCTGGAAAAGATATGATGGCCGAGGAAGCGGCGCATCGGGACCGTGATCTTCGACACGAAGGACGGCATGATCCGCGACGGCCGCCTCGAGGCGCCCGCCGGTCTGCTTCGCTGTGCCTCGACTGCCATCGAATAGCAGCTCCCGCCTAGTCTCTAGTTAGATGCATGTCGTCATCCCAAACCGGGACCACTTTTGGGCGACATGAAATACCTTGCTCTGGTGCATGTCGTCACCCCAAAAACCGGGACCACTTTTGGGCGACATGCATCACCTTGCTCTGGTGCATGTCGTCTTCCCAAAACCGGAACCACTTTTGGGCGACATGCATCTTACGCCTCGCGGAACCGGTATCCGACTCCGTAAAGGGTTTCGATCATCTCGAAGTCGTCGTCGACGGCCTTGAACTTCTTGCGCAGCCGCTTGATGTGGCTGTCGATGGTGCGGTCGTCGACATAGACCTGTTCATCATAGGCCGAATCCATCAGCGCATCACGGCTTTTTACGACACCGGGACGCTGCGCCAGCGAATGCAGGATCAGGAACTCGGTGACGGTGAGCGTCACCGGCTCGCCCTTCCAGGTGCAGGTGTGGCGCTCCTGGTCCATCACGAGCTGACCGCGTTCGAGCGAGCGGGCCTGCTGGCTGGGTGTCTTGGCGGCGGCCTCGCGGGCACTGGCACGGCGCAGCACGGCGCGCACCCGCTCGACCAGCAGACGCTGCGAGAACGGTTTGCGGATGAAATCGTCGGCGCCCATCTTGAGGCCGAACAATTCATCGATTTCGTCGTCCTTGGAAGTCAGGAAGATCACCGGGAGGTCGGACTTCTGGCGCATCCGGCGCAGCAGTTCCATGCCGTCCATTCGCGGCATCTTGATGTCGAGGATGGCAAGGTTAGGCGGGCGTGCCGCCAATCCCTCCAGCGCTGACGCACCATCCGTGTAGGTCTCGACGCGATACCCCTCGGATTCGAGCGCGATCGACACCGATGTCAGAATGTTGCGGTCGTCGTCGACAAGCGCGATTGTTGCCATTTCAAGCGGCTCCCTCATGAGCTGTCCCTTCTTTCGTAGAGAAGGGGCTTTTGCAGGACAAATTAGGTACAAAATGTGGCATAGGCCTTGCCCGCTGTCACGCGCGGCATGCCGGCGGCCACAATCCTACCTCGATATGGATTGGACGAACGTACATCGCCAATCCTTTGGGCAACCGCCGAACTTTTTGCACATATAAACGATTTAAACAACTTTCAAAATATTTAAATCGATTAATGATTTGATATCATTCGCCTTTTCTGTTTCTGAGCATTTCAGTCCGCGGTGCGGGCTTGTCGGAAACACGCCGGCAAAGATGCGGCAAATCCAAGAAGGGACACCCATGTCGGAAGTCGGCAAACGCAATCCTGCCTGCGCGATCGATCATATCGGCCTGAAAACCACCGGCGTGGTGCGCTATAATTTCGGTGCGGCAGCCCTTTATGAGGAATCGATCCGACGCGGCGAAGCCAGGCTGACCGCGCACGGCGCGCTGCTCGCCGAGACCGGCCAGCACACCGGCCGCTCGCCGAAGGACAAATTCGTCGTCCGCGACGGCGCCACCGAGCCGCATATCTGGTGGGACAACAACAAGGCGATCTCGCCGGCCCAGTTCGACGCGTTGCTTGCCGATTTCCAGGCGCATGCCGCCGACAAGGATATTTACGTCCAGGATCTGGTTGGCGGTGCCGATGAGGAGCTGAAGCTGCCGACCAGGGTCGTCACCGAGTTTGCCTGGCACTCGCTGTTCATCCGCAATCTGCTCATCCGTCCGAATGCCGCCGAACTCGAGCATTTCGTACCGGACATGACCATCATCGACCTGCCGTCCTTCCGTGCCGATCCAGCCCGCCACGGCAGCCGTACCGAAACGGTGATCGCCGTCGACCTCACGCGCAAGATCGTGCTGATCGGCGGCACCTCCTATGCCGGCGAGATGAAGAAGTCGGTGTTCACCATGCTCAACTATCTGCTGCCGGCGAAAGGCGTGATGCCGATGCATTGCTCTGCCAATGAGGGCGCGGCCGGCGATGCAGCCATCTTCTTCGGCCTGTCGGGCACCGGCAAGACGACGCTTTCGGCCGATCCCTCGCGCACGCTGATCGGCGACGACGAGCATGGCTGGGGGCCGCATGGCATCTTCAATTTCGAAGGCGGCTGCTACGCCAAGACGATCAAGCTGTCGGCGGAAGCCGAGCCGGAAATATTTGCCACCACGCGGCGCTTCGGCACCGTGCTGGAAAATGTCGTGCTCGATGTCGATGGCGTGCCGGATTTCAACGATGGGAGGCTCACCGAAAACACGCGCTGCGCCTATCCGCTGGACTTCATCCCCAATGCCAGCAAGACGGGACGCGCCAACCATCCCAACAACATCATCATGCTGACCGCCGACGCCTTCGGCGTGATGCCGCCGATCGCGCGGCTGAGCCCGGCGCAGGCGATGTATCATTTCCTCTCCGGTTACACCGCCAAGGTGGCCGGAACCGAAAAGGGCGTGACTGAGCCCGAAGCGACGTTTTCCACCTGTTTCGGCGCGCCGTTCATGCCGCGCCATCCATCGGAATACGGCAACCTGCTGCGCGAGCTGATCGCCCGCCATGGCGCCGATTGCTGGCTGGTCAACACCGGCTGGACCGGCGGCGCCTACGGTACCGGCAAGCGCATGCCGATCAAGGCGACGCGGGCCTTGCTTGCCGCCGCACTCGACGGCTCGCTGAAGACGGCCGAGTTCCGCACCGATCCTCATTTCGGTTTCGAGGTGCCGGTGGCGGTTCGCGGCGTCGACAGCGCCATTCTCGACCCGCGCTCGACCTGGGCTGACAAGGCCGGCTATGACCTGCAGGCGGCAAGACTGGTCGGCATGTTCGCCGTCAACTTCGAGAAATTCGAACGCCATGTCGACGCCGTGGTGCTGGGCGCCGCGCCACGCATGCAGGAAGCGGCGGAGTAATCACGCCATCGGGCTTAGCCGTCGTTGAAAGGCCCGGTCTCGATCGGGCCTTTTCTTTTTTGATCCGCCGCGCCATGACTGCGGCATGGCGAGCGACGACAACATCATCATTGCCGACGAAGCGGTGATCTACCCGGGCGACCTGCACGAGGACTTCATCCGTTCGTCCGGCCCGGGCGGCCAGAACGTCAACAAGGTGGCGACGGCGGTGCAGCTGCGCTTCGACGCGGCCAACGCAACGGGCCTGTCGGAGCGCGTGCGCGAGCGCACGATCAAGCTTGCCGGCCAGCGTGCCACCAAGGACGGCGTCATCGTCATCGAAGCAGGCCGCTTCCGCACCCAGGAACAGAACCGGGCGGACGCACGGGCACGGCTCACGGCGCTGGTCGCCAAGGCCGCCGAACCGCCGCCGCCGCCGCGCAAGAAGACGCGGCCGTCGAAGGGTGCGGTGGAGCGGCGGCTGAAGAGCAAGGCCGGACGCGGCACGATCAAGAAACTGCGCGGCCGGGTGGAGAACGATTAAGCACTACACACCCAATGGCGAGCGCACAAAACAACTTCCAATTTCGAACCGCAAATGACATGAGCGGCGACTTTCGGGTCGCCGTTTTCATTTGGCGATGGCATGCTTGACTTTTGACAAACGGATCTAGCGACCAAGCCTATGCTCGTCCTGCCCAAAGGCGTCCGCCACATGCCGGCTTACCTGTCACGCAGCGTGCAGGAAGCGCTGGTCGATGAGGTGAGAAGCATCGTGCAGCAGGGGCCGCTGTTCGTGCCGGCCATGCCGCGCACCGGCAAGGAGATGAGCGTGCGCATGACCAATTGCGGCCCGCTCGGCTGGGTTACCGACAAGGAGCAAGGCTACCGCTACCAGCCGACGCACCCAGTGACCGGAGCGCCATGGCCGCCAATCCCGAACAGCCTGATCGAGCTGTGGCGGCAGGTCTCGGGCTATCCGCATCCGCCGGAAGCGTGCCTGGTCAATTTCTACACGCCGGAGGCAAAGATGGGCCTCCACCAGGACCGCGACGAGGCCGATTTTTCGGCGCCGGTGGTTTCCGTCTCGCTCGGCGACGATTGCCTGTTCAGGGTTGGCCAAGTGACGCGCGAGGGGGCGACGCGCGAGGGCGGCACAAAGTCGTTTCGACTGAAAAGCGGCGATGTCGTGGTGCTCGGCGGCGAAGGCCGCCTGTGCTTCCACGGCGTCGACCGGATCTATCCCTCGACTTCGGCGCTGCTGAAAAATGGCGGCCGCATCAATCTGACGCTGCGACGGGTGACGAAGCCGGCCGTCACAGCTTCCTGAGCGCCACTTCCTCGACCCGGTGGTCGGCGCCCTTGCGCAGGATGAGGTCGGCGCGGGCCCGCGTCGGCAGGATGTTCTCGCGCAGGTTCTTCAGGTTGATGTTGGTCCACAGACCTTCGGCGATGGCGCGCGCCGAACCCTCCGAGAGCTGCGAATAGCGGTGAAAGAAGGACTCCGGGTTGCGGAAAGCGGTCTCACGCAGCCGCATGAAGCGGGAGATGTACCAATTGTGGATCAGCTTCTCGTCGGCATCGATATAGATGGCGAAGTCGAAGAAATCCGACAGGAAGGGCACGATCTTGCCGTCCTGCGGCAGCTTGCCGGGCTGCAGGACATTGATGCCTTCGAAGATCAGGATGTCGGGCCGATCGATGGTGACGAACTCGCCGGGAATGACATCATAAGTCAGATGCGAATAGACCGGCGCGCGGACATCGGGCAGCGCCGACTTGATCCCCGAGAGGAAGCGCAGCAGCGCGCCGACATCGTAGCTGTCCGGAAATCCCTTGCGCTCCATCAGGTTCTCGCGGCGCAGGACCTCGTTGGGAAGCAGGAAGCCGTCGGTGGTGATAAGGTCGACCTTGGGGCTCGACGGCCAACGCGCCAACAGCTCCTTCAACACGCGCGCCGTGGTCGATTTGCCGACCGCGACGGAACCGGCAATGCCGATGATAAAAGGCGTCTTGACTATGTCCACCGCGTTGAAAAAGGCTTGGCGTTGCCTGAACAGCAGCTGGCTCGCCTCGACATGCGCGGACAAAAGCCGCGACAGCGACAGATAGATGCGCTTGACCTCTTCGAGGTCGATCGGGTCGTTGAGCGAACGCAGGCGGCGGAATTCGTCCGCGCTCAGCGTCAATGGCGTGTCGGCGCGGAATTGCGACCATTGCTCGGCGGAGAAGAAGCGAAAGGGGGAATATTTCTCGGTTGGCGCGAGCTGATCCATCGAGATACCTGCCTTCCTCGCGGTCAGCCCTTGGGCCGTGACGCCTTCTCGGCGATGCCCGAATGCCCGGTGCGGCGTTCGAGTTCCCTAAGCACGTCGCTCAGCGGAACCCCGGAGAGGCCGAGAACGACGAGCCAATGATATACAAGATCGGCGCTTTCCGAAACGAGGGCCTGTTTATCGCCCTTGACGGCGGCAATGACGGTCTCGACCGCTTCTTCGCCAAGCTTCTGCGCCGCCTTGTCGATGCCGCGCGCAAACAGGTTTGCAGTCCAGGAGTCCGGATCACCGGAATGGGCGCGTTCCCCGACGATTTTTTCCAGGTCGGATAGCGAAAACTCGGTCATGACCGTTCATCTATCTGCTTGTTTCAGCATGATCTTTTTGCCGAAAACCGGTTCCCACTTTTCGGGATCATGCTTTAGGACCGATTGCCAAGCGAGTCCAGCCGCATCGGCAGCCCAGCGGCGGCCATATGCGCCTTGGCCTGCGCTATCGTATAGGTGCCGAAATGGAAGATGGAGGCCGCCAGTACCGCGCCGGCATGGCCATCGCGAATGCCTTCGACCATGTGATCGAGCGTGCCGACACCGCCGGAAGCGATGACCGGCGCCCGCACCGCGTCGGCAATGGCGCGGGTCAGCGCGATGTCGTAGCCGGTCTTGGTGCCGTCGCGGTCCATCGAGGTCAGCAGGATCTCGCCGGCGCCGCGATCGACCATTTTTCGCGCGAACTCGACCGCATCGATGCCGGTCTTTTCTCGCCCGCCATGGGTGAAGATCTCCCAGCGGTCGGCCTCGCCGGCGCCGGACACTTTCTTGGCATCGATGGCGACGACGATGCACTGGTTGCCGAACTTGTCGGCCGCCTCGGCGAGGAAATCCGGGTTCTTCACCGCCGCCGTGTTGATCGACACCTTGTCGGCGCCGGCCAGCAGCAGCTTCCTGATATCGGCGACCTGGCGCACGCCGCCGCCGACGGTCAGCGGCATGAAGCATTGTTCGGCGGTGCGTGCGATGACGTCGAAGATAGTCTCGCGATTGTCCGACGAAGCGGTGATGTCGAGGAAGCAGAGCTCGTCGGCGCCGGCGGCGTCATAGGCTTTGGCCGCCTCGACCGGATCGCCGGCGTCGATCAGATCGACGAAGTTGACGCCCTTGACGACACGGCCGTTCTTGACGTCGAGGCAGGGGATGACACGGGCTTTCAGCATCAGCGGCCCTCTATCGTGGCGATGAGATCGTTGAGCAACTGACCGACCAGCGGTGGGACATCGCCCTGCGCGTCGAAGGCCGGATCATAGGCGGAAACAGTGATGCCGACGACCGGCACCGCAAGCGCCACGGCACAAGCCGCGTCGCGCAACTGCTCCGGGCTCGGCCCGCCGGAACTGACGTAGCGGTTGGCCTGCAGCTGCTGGGGGTCATGCACGTCGAGGTCGAGATGCATGTGCACGCGTCTGGCGCCGGCGACCTTCAGTCTTTCGGTCGCCTGGGCCACTCCCGGACATTCCGTCTGGACGATCGGCAATGTCTCGAGGAGTCGCTCTTCCGCGAGATCGAGATCGCGTGCGTTGATGAGCACGCAGCGTGACGGATCGATCGGCTTGAAGCCGGGAATGGCCGCCGCCATCGGGCGCCAGCACAGGCCCAGAACAGTGGCCAGCGCCATGCCGTCGAGAAAGCCATATATGGATGTCTCGGGCGTGTTGAGGTCACCATGCTGGTCGGCCCAGATGATCGCATCGGCGTCCTCGCCGGCGACCGCGCCAGCGCTGGTCAGGCAGTTTCCGGCAAGAACGATGGGAAACCGACCGGCGTCACGGGCAAGGCGAACCTCGGCGGCAACCGCGTTGCAGACGGCAAAGCCGGTGGCGATCTCGCGCTCCTGAATGTCTCCGACCTTGCCGATGTCTTCCACGGCAACATCGTGGCCAGCTATGGTCAGCGCGTCCACGAGACCGCCCGATATCAGCGAATCCGGACCTTGGCCCATGCCGCCATGGTAGTGGCCGCTGTCATAAGAGGCCAGAATGATGGAGATTTTCACGACCGCGTCTCCGCCGCAGGCCGGCCTTTCAGGATCGCCAGCGCCTCGGTCGGGTCGATGCGGCCATCATAGAGCGCGCGGCCGGAGATCGCGCCCTCGAGCTTTTGCGCGTCGGGCATGGTCATGCGCACGATGTCCGCGATCGAGGCGAGGCCGCCGGAAGCGATGACCGGGATCGACACGGCGTCGGCAAGGTCGATGGTGGCATCCCAGTTGATGCCGGTCAGAACGCCGTCGCGGTCGATGTCGGTGTAGATGATGGCGGCGACGCCGGCGCCCTCGAACTTCTTCGCCAGTTCGATGACGCCGAGGCTCGACGCCTCCGCCCAGCCTTCGACGGCAACCTTGCCGCCCTTGGCATCGATGCCGACGGCCACCTTGCCGGGGAAAGCCATGCAGGCCTGCTTGACCAGGCCGGGGTCACGCACCGCCACCGTGCCGAGGATGACGCGGGCCAGCCCGCGATCGAGCCAGTCCTCGATCTGCGCCAGCGTGCGGATGCCGCCGCCGAGCTGGACCGGATTCTTCGTCGCCTTGAGGATGGCGCCGACCGCCGCGCTGTTGACGCTCTGGCCCTGGAAGGCGCCATTGAGGTCGACGACGTGCAGCCATTCGAAGCCCTGTTTTTCGAAGGCCTTGGCCTGGGCCGCCGGATCGTCATTGTAGATGGTCGCGGTGGCCATGTCACCGTGCTTGAGGCGCACGCATTGGCCGTCCTTGAGGTCGATGGCTGGGAAAAGGATCATCCGTTCAGGCGCCTTCAACGATGACGAAATGGCCTGATGAGGCGGCAAGCCGAAACTTCGAGGCGTGCTGATACTCCGGCGAATGATAGCATTCGACCGCCTTGTCGTAGGACTCGAACTCGACCAGCACGTGACGGTTGCCGGTCGGTCCTTCGGGGCTCTCGTAACGACCGGCCCGCACCGGGAGTTTCGCGCCGTATTTCGCGAAGGCGACGGCATTCGCCTCGATGTACTGCTTGTACACATCGGGATCGCGGACATCGATCATCGCCATCCAGTAGCCTTTCTTACTCATGGGTTATCCCTTCGCTTGAGCATGATCTCTTCCGAAAACCGGGGGCCACTTTTCGGGATCATGCTCTAGGGCCTCCAGCGTAGGAAATTGGTGATCAGCGCCAGGCCCAGCGCCTGGCTCTTTTCAGGATGGAACTGCGTACCGACGAGATTGTCACGGGCGACCGTGGCCGTCACCGGGCCGCCATAGTCAGCGACCGCCAGGACCTCGTCCGCTTGGCGCGCATCAAGATGGTAGGAATGGACGAAATAGGCATGCAGCCCGTCCGGCCCGGTCGGAATGCCGGCAAACAGCGGATGCTGGCGTTTGAGGTCGATCGTGTTCCAGCCGATCTGCGGGATTTTCAGTGCCGGATCGGCCGGCCTGATCTCCTTGACGTCGCCTGATATCCAGCCGAAGCCATTGGTGACAATCTTTTCCAGGCCGCGCTGCGACATCAGCTGCATGCCGACGCAGATGCCCAGGAAAGGCCGGCCCTTGGCAATCGCGACCTCCTCGATCGCCTCCCACATGCCTTCGACCGCATGCAAGCCGGCCGCACAGTCGGCATAGGCGCCGACGCCGGGCAGGACGATGCGATCGGCCGTGCGCACCCTCTCCGCATCGGCGGTCAGGTCGACGTCCGCGGATATGCCGGCTTCCCGCGCGGCACGCTCGAAAGCCTTGGTGGCAGAGCGCAGATTGCCCGAGCCGTAATCGATGATGGCAACCCGCATCAGCGTCTTCCCGGAATGTGGGTCAGCCCCAGCGCCATGCCCGGCTGCGATGGCCGCGCCAGGGCAGCGTCCGGGACCATGCGCGGTCCCGGTGCGGGCTGATCGAAAAGCGCTTCCGTCTCGAGCGCATAGCGCGTATCGGCATCATCGAGCCATCCGGCCTCGACCACGCCCCATTCGTGCCAGCCGCGCCGGCGAAGTGCCGATATGCGCAGCCCCTGCCCTTCCAGTCCGACATACAGCGAAACCAGCAACGAGAGCAGCGATGCGGCCGGGCCAAGGCCGAGCTTTTGGCCAAGCATAGAAAGCAGGCCCATGACGACGAAGGCAAGGGCTGCCTCGATCCACAGCCGATGCCAGGCGAACCAGAGTGGCGGCACCAGAAATCCCAGCCAGGCGAAGCCGTCGCGGACAAAGGCCGTTGTATCGGCCCTCTCGCTGCGGCCCGGCGGTTCCATGACGACATAGGCGGTCATGACGCTATCCCTTCAAAGATCCTTTGGTGGAGGGTACCGCGTCCGGCTGGCGCGGGTCGCGTTCAAGTGCCATGCGCAGCGCACGCGCCACCGCCTTGAAGCAAGTCTCGGCGATATGGTGGTTGTTGGCGCCATAATGGTTGGTGACATGCAGCGTGATGCCCGCATTCTGCGCCAGCGCCTGGAAGAACTCGCGCACCAGTTCGGTGTCGAACGTGCCGATCTTCGGCGACGAGAAGGAAACGTTCCAGACCAGGAACGGACGGCCGGACACGTCGATCGCGGCACGCGTCAGTGTCTCGTCCATGGCAAGGTCGATCGAGGCATAGCGCATGATGCCGCGCCGTTCGCCGAGCGCCTTGGCCAGCGCCTGGCCGAGCGCGATGCCTGTGTCCTCGACTGTGTGGTGGTCGTCGATATGCAGGTCGCCCTTGGCCTTGACCGTCATGTCGATCAGCGAGTGGCGGGAAAGCTGGTCCAGCATATGGTCGAAGAAGCCGACGCCCGTCGAAATGTCCGACTTGCCCGAACCGTCGACATGGACCGATACCGCGATGTCGGTTTCCTTGGTCTTGCGGCTGGCTTCGGCGGAGCGGGGCGACATGACCTTGTCCTTGTCCCAGGGTTTTCACGCGTTCCAAGCCTGCACCGGCTTGAAAACGAGAGCCTTCTAGCAGCATGATCCGGCGATTGCCAGTTGCCATCCGGGTGGGTATCGAGCGGTTTGCAATCATCGGGCCCATGCATACATATGGCCGATCAAGTCACTCGTACCGCGCCAATCGCCTTTTGGGATAGCGCTGCTCGGAGCCGGAAAATGTCGAACGAACTGACCATGCACGCCACGACCATCGTGACGGTGCGCAAAGGCAACAAGGTGGTGATCGCCGGCGACGGCCAGGTCAGCCTTGGCCAGACTATCATGAAGGGCAACGCCAAAAAGGTGCGCCGCATCGGCAAGAGCGGCAATGTGATCGCCGGTTTTGCCGGCGCCACGGCGGACGCCTTCACCCTTCTGGAGCGGCTCGAAGCCAAGCTCGAACAATATCCCGACCAGCTGACGCGCGCCTGCGTCGAACTCGCCAAGGACTGGCGCACCGACCGCTATCTGCGCCGGCTGGAAGCGATGATGCTGGTTGCCGACAAGTCGGTCTCGCTGGCGCTGACCGGCACCGGCGACGTGCTCGAGCCCGAACATGGCGTCATGGCCATCGGTTCTGGCGGCAATTTCGCGCTGGCCGCGGCGCGCGCCCTGATGGACAGCGACAAGGACGCCGAGGAGATCGCCCGCAAGGCGATGCAGATCGCATCCGATATCTGCGTCTACACCAACAACAATTTCGTCATCGAAACGCTCGATGCCGGCTGACCCGGCCGCCGACCATGATCCCGAAAAGTGGAAACCGGTTTTCGGGAAAGATCATGGTTGAACAAGAAGATAGATATGATTTTCGGCCGGTGACCGAGAAAGACCTGCCGATGATCGCCGGCTGGCTCGCCGAGCCGCATGTGGCAGAGTGGTGGGACGATCCCGAAACGGAAATCGCCGAGATTCGCGATCATATCGACTCGATCTCCGTCGAGCCGCTGATTGTCGAACTCCACGGCAAGCCGATCGCCTATCTGCAGAGCTACGACCCGCATCTGGAAGACGACCACCCCTATGCCGACCAGCCATACGGAACGCTCGGCATCGACCTGTCGATCGGCCGGCCGGAGCTGGTCGGGCTCGGCCATGGCTCGGCAATCGTGCGCCAGTTCGTCGAACAGCTGTTAGAGGAAGGCGTGCCGCGCGTCATCATAGACCCGGATCCCGCCAACGGGCGGGCTATCCGCGCTTATGAAAAGGCTGGCTTTGTTGCCTTTGACGCCAGAATATCGGAATACGGGCCAGCATTGATGATGGCGCGCGACGCGCCACAGGAGCCCGATTGATCCGCGCGGAAACACTCGACAAGGCAATCGCCTCGGGTCTGATTTCGCAGACGCTGCGGGATCAACTTGAGGCCATGGAGCGCTCGTTCGCGGCTGAGGCCCAGCTCGTCGATGATGAGGGTGACGAGGAAAACCTGCGGCTGGTCGGCGGCGGCAATGATCTCTTCATCACCGTCGGGACTGTTCTGCTCAACGCCGGTATTTTCTTCATCCTCATCACCATGCTTCCTGGTCAGACGTTCTGGATTGCGGGCATTCTTGCGGTTTTCGCCTGGGCGCTCGCCGAAATTGTCACGCGTCAGCATCGGATGAAATTGTCTTCTTCCGTGCTTGCCCTGATCTTCACGGTCGCCATCCTGGTCGCGCTGGCACTGCGGGTTGAGGCCAGCTTTGACATCCGCATGCCGGAGACCATCTGGCAGCTATTGGCGTTGCGCCAGACGGCTTCCCGGGCCGGATACCTGTTTCTCGGCGGGGGAATAGCGGCGGCGGCGATCTATTTCTGGCGCTTTCGCGTCCCCGTCCTTGCCGGGGTCATCGCCATCGCCTTCACCCTACTTGCTTTCCTGCAAACGGCGATAGTCCTGTACGACGGCGTGACGACAGGCGCGGTTGCGCCGCCAAGCCTCGAGGATGTTCCCGAATTACTCCGCGCGGCACTCTACATGCCGCTGATCTGCGGCCTGATCGTATTCTCGACGGCCGTGGCTTTCGACATCCACGACCGGGATCGACGCAAGATCTGGTCCGATTGTGCGTTCTGGCTGCATGTCGTATCGGCGCCCATGCTGGTGCATCCGCTCTTTATCATGGCAACTGGCCAGAACGTCGCATTCGGACATATCGCGCCCGACGCCAATGCGACCATCATGCTGACGATCCTGATCCTTGGCTTCGTTTATGTTGCGCTCGCCATAGATCGCCGTTCGCTGTTGGTTCCCACATTGGCCTATTTCGGCTCGCTGGGCATCTACTATCTGGTCAACTCCGCCTCCCATTCGACTGGCATTCCACCTTTTGCCTTGATCTTGGTCGTTGTCGGCGCGTTGATCATCCTTTTCGGGGCGGGCTGGCAGCGTATCCGGCGAATTGTCGTCAAGCCCACTTTGCCGGCGGCCGTAATCCGCTGGCTGCCGCCGCTGAAGGCGTAGCGGGCTGTGATGACCGAAGAGCACGACGGGCATGAGGGGGAATGAGGGCATGAAAGCATCCGGCGAGGACAAAAACCTCTCGGCCTACGAAAACAGCTGGCGGATGGGGCTGCTCATCGTGCTTGGCCTGATCATCATCCAGGCCGCCACGCTTTATTTGATGGGACGGACACCGATCTGCACCTGCGGCTACGTCAAGCTCTGGCATGGCGTCGTGCAGAGTTCGGAGAATTCCCAGCATATTTCGGACTGGTACACGCCCTCGCATCTCATCCACGGCTTCCTGTTCTATGCCTTGGCGCGATTCCTGTTTCCGCGCTCACCGATCGGACTGAGGCTGGCATTCGCCGTCCTCATCGAAGGCGGCTGGGAGCTGGTCGAGAACAGCCCTTTCATCATCGACCGCTACCGTGCCGGCACCATTTCGCTCGATTATTACGGCGACAGCATCATCAATTCGGTGTCCGACACACTGGCCATGGTGCTGGGATTTGTGATGGCGCGAACGCTACCTATATGGGTGATCGTCAGTCTCGCCGTCATCTTCGAACTGGGTACCGGCTATCTGATCCGGGACAATCTGACACTCAACGTGATCATGCTGCTGCATCCGTTAGAGGCCATCAAGCAGTGGCAAAGTGGAATTTAGTCATATGAGCACATTTTCTCCCCGCGAAATCGTTTCGGAACTCGACCGCTTCATCATCGGCCAGAAGGACGCCAAGCGCGCCGTGGCCATCGCCCTGCGCAACCGCTGGCGCCGCCAGCAGCTGGAAGGCCAGATGCGCGAAGAGGTGATGCCGAAGAACATCCTGATGATCGGGCCGACGGGCGTCGGCAAGACCGAGATTTCGCGCCGCCTGGCGCGGCTGGCCGGTGCGCCTTTCGTCAAGGTCGAGGCGACCAAATTCACCGAAGTCGGTTATGTCGGCCGCGACGTCGAGCAGATCATCCGCGACCTGGTCGAGATCGCCATCGGCCTGGTGCGCGAGAAGATGCGCGAGGACGTCAAGGCGCGCGCCCATATCAATGCCGAGGAACGCGTGCTGGAATCGCTAGTCGGCAAGACGGCGAGCCCTGCCACCCGCGATAGCTTCCGCAAGAAGCTGCGCGACGGTGAGCTCGACGACAAGGAGATCGAGATCGAAGTCGCCGACACCGGCACTGGCGGCATGCCCGGCTTCGAGATTCCCGGCATGCCGGGCGCCAATATCGGCGTGCTCAACATCAACGACATGCTGTCGAAGGCGATGGGCGGCAAGAAGACCAAGTCGCGCAAGACGACGGTCAAGGAATCCTACGCGCTGCTGGTCAACGATGAGTCCGACAAGCTGCTCGACCAGGATGAGGTGGTGCGCCGGGCGCTCGATGCGACCGAAAATGACGGCATCGTCTTCCTCGACGAGATCGACAAGATCGCGTCGCGTGAAGGCGGCATGGGCGCCGGAGTTTCTCGCGAAGGCGTGCAGCGCGACCTGCTGCCGCTGATCGAGGGCACGACGGTGGCGACCAAATACGGACCGTTGAAGACCGACCACATCCTGTTCATCGCCTCGGGCGCGTTCCACGTTTCCAAACCTTCCGACCTTTTGCCGGAATTGCAGGGCCGCCTGCCGATCCGCGTCGAGCTGCGGGCGCTGGAGAAGGACGATTTCGTCCGCATCCTGACCGAGACCGAGGCCAGCCTGATCAAGCAGTATATCGCGCTGATGAAGACCGAAGGCGTCGACCTGACCTTCACCGACGACGCCATCGATTCGCTGGCCGGCATCGCCGTCGACCTCAACGCCAGCGTCGAGAACATCGGCGCAAGGCGGCTGCAGACGGTGATGGAGCGAGTGCTGGATGAAATCTCCTATGACGCGCCGGACCGCAACGGCACGAGCGTCACAATCGACGCCGCCTATGTGGAAAAGCATGTCGGCGATCTGTCGCGAAACACAGATTTGTCGCGATTCATCCTTTAAACGACGGCGCCGGGGTCATTCCGGCGCCGGTCCGGACGACACGGTTCCGGCAAACAGTTTGGGGTGTGGCCAGATGGTACCATCTGGCCATCTTTCGTAGTGCTGGGCGAAGGGGTGCTCTCGACTCGATCAAGAGCTTTACCTAGTTTGCGCGGCATTCTCGATCTCTTGGTTGACGCAATTCCGGGCGGAAAACCGTTTCACACTTTTCCTGGAATTGCTTGGGCGGCGGCGCATGAAAAAACTGATCCTGCTCATTCTCGGCTTGACGCTGGCGGCGACGCTGTACGCCACTGAAGCCGCGACATTGGTGCCGGCGGGAAACCGCAATGCCGTGCAGCCGGACATTCCCGGCGCTTCAAGCCGGCGCACGCAGGCGACCAACACCACCTTCCAGGCGAAGTACCGCAAGGTCTACGCCCTGCTACAGAACGACGCCGACCTGCGCGGTAAGATCAAGAAGGCAGCAGCCACCTACGGCATTGATCCTATGCACATCGTCGGCGCCATCGTCGGCGAGCACACCTACAATGTCGACGCCTACGACCGGCTGCAGACTTATTACGTCAAGGCGATCTCTTACCTGTCGAGCAAGCTGTCCTTCGCTTATGACGGCGAGGACGTCACTGATTTCGTGCAGCGGCCGGAATTCAAGAAATGCGCCGGCGTCTCGGACAGCTATGATCTGTGGGAATGCCGTGAGCAGGTGTGGAACCATTCGTTTCGCGGCAAGAGCGTTGGCGGGACAAGCTTTCCAGACGACCGCTTCGGAGCAACCTTCTTCCAGCCCTATTATGCCGGCCAGACCTTCGGCCTCGGCCAGCTCAATCCGCTGACCGCCCTGCAGATGAGCGACCTGGTGCACAGGGTTTCCGGCCTGCCGGAGCTCGATGTCGCCGATCCCAACTCGGTCTACAAGACCATCATGGATCCAGACCTGACGCTGCCTTACGTCGCCGCGACGATCAGGAAATCGATCGATGCCTACAAGAGCATTGCCGGCTTCGATATTTCGGGCAATCCGGGGCTGACCGCCACGCTCTACAATGTCGGCAATCCGGAGCAGCGCGCGCATGCGCTGAAGGCGGAGAACGACAGGCGCCGTGCTGCTGGAGAGCCGGAGAAGCTGCCGGAGGAGAATTACTACGGCTGGCTGGTCAACGACAAGCTGCCGGAGCTGAAGGCGCTGTTCTAGAGAGCCTCAGCCCTCCATTCCTGACTGTCTTCGCCTTCGCAAGCTCACGCCGCCAGCAATGACTTCAGCTTGACGGATTGCGAACCAAGCGCTTGCGATGCCGGTTTCGCCTGCTTGCCGATCAGCATTTCGGCCAGCCTGATGTCGCGAGCGACCGCATTGCCGGGGCCGATGCCACTGGCCGCCACCAGCCTGCCATCTTCGGCCAAATGGAAGAGGATGAAGGCGCCATCGCCGACATCACGGCGCACCGTGCTGCGGCCCTCGTCGGAGAGGCCTGCGATCTGCAGGCTCAGGCCGTACTGATCCGACCAGAACCACGGCACCGCCGCATGCGCCTCGCCGGCACCCAGCATGTTCCTGGCCGCCAGCGCGCCTTGTTCCTGGGCGTTGCGCCAGGCTTCCAGCCGGACGCGGCGGCCGCCATAGACGGCAAGCGGAAACGAGCAGCAATCGCCGGCGGCAAAGATGTCGGGATCATTGCTGCGCAGCTCGGCATCGACAGCGATACCGTTGTCGATCGCCAAGCCGGCTTCGGCCGCAAGCCCGGTCACCGGCACGGCGCCGATGCCGATGACGGCGAGGTCGGCTGATATCTCCTGTCCATCGGCAACCGTGATGCGCACCTCGTTGCCATCGTCGGCGATGGACGCGATGCCGGTCCCGCACAGGATCTTCACGCCTTCGGCGACATGCGCCTCATGGATGATCTCGGCGATTTCGGCCGGCACGCCGCGCATCAGGATGCGCGGCTGCGCCTCGATGACGGTAACCGACGCTGCGAGCTTGCGCGCCGCGGCGGCGAGTTCGAGGCCGATGAAGCCGCCGCCGATGATGGCGATACGATTGCCGGCCTTGAGATGCGCGCGAATGGCGAGTGCATCGGCGAAGGTGCGGAGATAAACGCAGCGCGAACCCAATCCCGGCATCGGCAGCTTGCGCGGCGTCGAACCGGTTGCCAGCAGGAGCTTGTCATAGGGCAGGACTGAGCCGTCCGACAGGCGAACCGCATGCGCGGCGCGATCGATCGCGACTGCCTGGACGGAATGGATATGCCGGATCGACTTCTCGGCCAGAATTGCATCGCTGGCGATTGCCTTGATCTCGGGCGTATCGCTGACCATGGCGTCCTTGGACAGCGGCGGGCGTTCGTAGGGCAGATGCGGCTCGTCGCCGACCAGCGTCACAGGCCCCTCATAACCGAGATCGCGCAGGGCCAACGCTGCGCGCCCACCGCATTCGCCGGCGCCGACAATGACCATTCCTCGCGCCATGTCGGTCATCCGACCTGGATCAGGACTTTGCCGGCATCGACCTTGACCGGATAGGTTTTCAGGTTGACGCAGACCGGCGCGCCGCGGGCGCCACCCGTCTTGTAGTTGAAGCGGCCATTGTGCTTGGGGCATTCGATGATGTCGTCCATCACCAACCCGTCGGCCAGATGCACCTTTTCATGCGTGCAGAGGCCGTCAGTGGCGAAGAACTCATCGTCTGGGCTGCGATAGATGGCGAAGGTGCGTCCGCCATGATCGAAGCGCATCACATCCTCCTCGTCGATGTCGCCGGTGTCACAGGCCTCGACCCAGTCGCTCATAAATTCCTCCTCAAAAATCGGGGCTCGCCTGGAAATCCGGACGACCGAGCGATCATTCCGCCGCGACCGCGACGGCATCGTTGTGGAATTCCTCGCGGTATGGCCTGGCGGTCGGCGGCAGCTCGCGCTTGAGGAAATAGTCCTCGTTGCGCAGTTGGCGTAGGAAGACCGGGATCATCTCGCGGTAGCCGGCCAGGATCGACGGCGTCGGCGCCGGCAGATCGTGCTTGATCAGTTCGTGCAGCTTCGGCAGCGCGTGATAGGGCACCATCGGGAACATGTGATGCTCGACATGGTAGTTCATGTTCCAGTAGATGAAGCGGCTGATCGGGTTCATGTAGACGGTGCGGCTGTTGAGCCGGTGGTCGGTGACATTGTCGGCCAGGCCGCCATGCTGCAGAAGGCCGACCATGACGTGATGCCAGGCCCCATAGAGCCTGGGCAGGCCGATCAGCATCAGCGGCAGAAACGAGCCGGTGTAGAGCGCCAACACAATGGTCGTGGCATAGATCGCCGTCCAGATACGGGCGACGCGGATCGCCCTTGACTGCTCCTGCTCGGGAATGAAGGTCTTTTCCGCGGCGCTGATGTTGCCGGCGGCGTTGCGCAGCATGTCGGTCATCGCATGCCAGGCGTCGAGCACACCGACGAACCCCAGGACGACGCGGACCAGGTCCGGCGGTCGCATGACCGAGATTTCCGGATCGCGGCCGACGATGATGGTGTCGGTATGATGGCGCGTGTGGCTCCAGCGCCAGGTCACCGGATTGCGCATGATCATGAAGCAGGCGATCTGATAGACCGCATCATTCATCCACTGCGTCCGGAACGCGGTGCCATGGCCGCACTCGTGCCAGCGTGAATCCGTCGAGGAGCCGTAGAGAACGCCATAGACGAAGAAGAACGGCACGCACCACCATGTGCCCCAGAACCAGGCACCGCCGGCGCCGCTGGCGAGCAGGGCAGCGAGCCAGATGATGGTATCGCGGATCGCCGGCCCGTCGGAGCGCTGCATCAGCTCCTTTATCTGCTTGCGCGGAATCTCGGTGTGATACCATTCGGCCGCCGACAGCCCGGTCTCGACGGCGAGCTTGGCGTCGCGGCCGATCAGGCTGTAGTCACGCCGGGACGGCGCAGCATGCATGGTTGCCTCCCTCGGCGAGGCACTCGTCGGAACGAATGCCCGAAATCCATTTGGCTTCGAGCCTGAAAAATAGTGCCAGATCATGATAGACTCAACATCATAAAGATAGTTTCTATCATTTCCCATCAGAATGGTGTAGGAAGCCTCAGGCGATCCAATGAGGCAAGCATGGCGAAACGGCCCACCATCACCGATCTGGCGCGCGTCTCGGGCGTCAGTGTCGCCACCGTCGACCGCGTGCTGAACAACCGGCTGCCGGTGCGCGAGGAAACCGCGCGCCGCGTCTACGAGGCCGCTACCGATATCGGCTATCATGCCGCCGGACTTATCAAGCAGCGCATGCGCCAGGAATTGCCGGAGTACCGGCTGGGCTTCCTGCTGCTGCGGGGCAATGATGCCTTCTACGGTGACTTCGCGCGGGAACTCGAGCTGGCCATCTCGCAATCGCAGCGCTTCCGTGGCGTTGCGACCATCGACTTCGCCAGTTCCCTGGCTCCCGACGAGATCGCCTCGCAGATGCGCAGGCTGGCGGCAAAATCGCGGGCTATCGCCGTTGTCGGCCCGGACCATCCGACCCTGACAGCGGTCGTGGAAACCTTGAAGGCGAGAGGTCAGCCAGTCTTTTCGGTGCTGTCCGACTTTGCCGCCGGCATCCGGGAGGGCTATATCGGCCTCGACAACCGCAAGGTCGGGCGCACCGCCGCATGGATGATCTCCAAGGCAGCGAAGGAACCCGGCAAGGTCGCCCTCTTCGTCGGCAGCCACCGCTTCCACGGCCACGAGCTGCGCGAGATCGGGTTTCGCTCCTTCTTCCGCGAGCATGCGCCGGACTTCAGCGTGCTTGAAACGCTGGTCAATCTGGAAGCCAACCAGGTGACCCATGATGCGATGATCGATCTTCTGGCGCGCTATCCGGATCTTGTCGGCTGCTACGTCGCCGGCGGGGGCATGGAAGGCGCGGTTTCGGCGCTGCGGGCAGCAAAGCCCGCGAAAATGCCGGTTGTCGTTTGCAACGAGATCAACGCCGAATCGCGCGCGGCACTCGCCGACAACATCCTCACCATGGTGATCTCGACGCCGCTCGCCGCTTTATGTCGTGAGCTTGTCGACCTGATGGCGCATGCCATCGAAACCGGCGCCGCCAACGCTCCAGGCCAGACCTTCCTGCCCTTTGACATCTATCTGCCGGAAAACATCTAGCTGCCGTCGCGCGAGCCGCCGAGGCAAATGATAGAATCCATCAGGGCGATGCGTAAATAGGCCCGCAGGCCGCTGAATCGCCCTTGACGCCCCGATGTGAAATGGAATAAATATTTCATCAGCTACGTATTTTGGTCCTTTCGTTCCGGACATCTGTTTCAAACTGGGAGCCTGGCGTTCCCCCTAGGAAAACGCCATCCGGAGCAGAAAAGGCCGTTGGGAGAGATTCCCCGGGGAGATCGGGGATTCCGGATAAATCGGTGAAACCGGACACCAATATGTGGAGGAGAAACACAATGAAGAAACTGCTTTTGGGCGTCGCCTTCGCGGCGCTGATGAGTTCATCTGCCATGGCCGCCAAGGTCGGCGTGTCGATGGCCAAGTTCGACGACAACTTCCTGACCGTGCTGCGCAACGGCATGATCGCGCAGGCCAAGGGCATGAGCGGCGTCGAGCTGCAGGTCGAGGACGCGCAGAACGACGTTGCCAAGCAGCTCGACCAGATCAAGAACTTCGCCGCCTCGGGCGTCGACGCGATCATCGTCAATCCGGTCGACACCTCGGCCACGCAGGCGATGTCGGACGCTGCCGCCGCAGCCAAGATCCCGCTGGTCTACGTCAACCGCGAGCCGGTCAATGTCGACACGCTGCCCGACAACCAGGCCTTCGTCGCCTCGAACGAGGCGGATTCCGGCACGCTCGAGACCAAGGAAGTCTGCCGCCTGTTCAAGGAAGCCGGCAAGAAGGAAGCCAACGTCTACGTGATCATGGGCGAGCTCTCAAACCAGGCCGCCGTGCAGCGCACCAAGGATATCGAAGAGGTGATCGCGACGCCGGATTGCAATTTCATCAAGATCATCGACAAGCAGACGTCGAACTGGAACCGCGACGAGGCGCAGAACCTGATGACCAACTGGCTGTCGACCGGCAAGCCATTCGACGGCGTCATCGCCAACAATGACGAAAGCGCGATCGGCGCCATCCAGGCGATGAAAGCCGCCAACATCGACATGAAGTCGGTTGTCGTCGGAGGCGTCGACGCCACCCAGGACGCGCTTGCCGCCATGCAGGCGGGCGACCTCGACGCAACCGTGTTCCAGGACGCGGCCGGCCAGGGCGCCGGTGCGCTGGATGCGGCGCTCAAGCTCTCCAAGGGCGAAAAGGTCGAACACAAGGTCTACGTCCCCTTCCAACTGGTGACGCCGGCGAACATCGACAAGTTCCTGAAGAAGAACTGAGCAGCGGACATACGGAGCGGCGCTCTCACTGCGCCGCTCCTCTTCCCCTCAGCGCCGGCAAGGCAGCAAGGGGAGAACTGCGGCTGACGGAGGATAGAACGATGGCACAGACATCTCATGGCGTCGGCGGCCTCACCTATGATGCGAAGAAGCGCGCATGGCCTGCCGAACTCAACGTCTTCCTGGCGCTCGTTATTCTTGTTGTCGTCTTCGAATTGATCGGCCGGCTCTTTCTTGGCGACAGCTTCCTGTTCAACACCCGCAGCGATGTCAGCGCGATCTTCAATGAAGCCCGGCTGCAGATCATCATCCTGCAGGTGTCGATCGTCGGCATCATCGCCATCGGCGTGACGCAGGTGATCATCACCGGCGGCATCGACCTGTCCTCGGGTTCGATCGTCGGCGCGACGGCGATGATTGCCATGAGTTTTGCCCAGGTGGCGACCGTCAACGGCAATCCCAACCCCAAGGCGATGTTTCTCGCGCAGGGCTGGACCGACCTGCCGGTGATCGTGCCGGTGCTGGTCGCGATCGGCTGCGGCCTGTTTGCCGGCCTGATCAACGGCGCCTTGATCGCCTACACGCGCATTCCGCCGTTCATCGCGACGCTCGGCATGATGGTGACCGCGCGCGGCATCGCCAAATGGTGGTCCAAGGGCCAGCCGATCTCATTTCCCACCGAGAGTTTCGCGGCGATCGGCAAAGGCCTGATGCCGGTCATCATCTTCCTGTCTCTGGCGGTGCTGTTCCAGCTGATCATGACCTACACCAGGTACGGCAAGCATTGTTACGCGATTGGCTCCAATGAGGACGCCGCGCGTATGTCCGGCATCAAGATCGCCAACCACAAAATCCTGGTCTATGTCATCGCCGGCGTGCTCGCCGCGCTCGCCGCCGTGGTCCTGAGCTCCAAGAACCTCACCGCACAGTCCGGCATGGGCGTGATGTACGAACTCGACGCCATCGCCATGGCGGTCATCGGCGGCGTCTCTTTGTCGGGCGGCCGCGGCTCGATCATCGGCACGGTGATCGGCTCGCTGATCTTCGGCGTCATCATCTCCGGCTTTACCTTCCTGCGCCTCGACGCCTACTACCAGGAGATGGTCAAGGGCGTGATCATCGTCGGTGCTGTCGTTCTCGACCAGTGGCGCCAACGCCTGCGGGCAATGAGGGCTTGACCATGTCAGACATCGTCCTGAAGACCGAAAACCTGACCAAGCGCTATGGCGGCGTGCATGCGCTGGAAGGCGCGAACTTCGAGCTGCGCAAAGGCGAGCATGTCGCCATCATGGGCGACAACGGCGCCGGCAAATCGACCTTCGTGCGCCAGATCACCGGCGTCGAGCAACGCACCAGCGGCCAGATCTGGTTCGACGGCAAGGAAGTGAACTTTACGGGGCCGATCGAGGCGCGCGAGGCGGGCATCGAGACGGTGTTCCAGAACCTGGCGCTGGCCGACGACCTCGATGTGCCGTCGAACCTGTTCCTCGGCCGCGAAAAGGTGCTGTTCAATCTCGGCCCGTTCTCGATCCTCGACCGCAAATACATGCGCAAGGCGACCGAGGCCGCACTTGTCCGCACGGCGGTGAAGATACCCAATTTATCCAACACCATCCGCCATATGTCGGGCGGCCAGCGCCAGTGCGTGGCGATCGCCCGGACCGCAACCTTCGCTTCAAAACTGATCATCATGGACGAACCGACGGCGGCACTTGGCGTGCAGGAGACCGCACAGGTCGAAAACATCGTCCGTACGCTGAAGGACAATGGCGAGCCGCTGATCCTGATCAGCCACAACATGCGCCAGGTGTTCGATCTTTGCGATCGCATCGTCGTGTTCCGGCGCGGCCGCATCGTCGCCAATTTGCGCAAGGAGAACACCGACGGAAACGATATCGTCTCCTACATCACCGGCGCCAAGACCGGGGAGGCAGAGCTCGCGGCCTAAACAGGGTGATCACCCGGTTTAGGAATAATCTGGCGCGTTGAGCAATTCCAGGAAAAGTGTGACACGGTTTTCCGGCCGGAATTGCGCCAAAACAAAAAATACGCCTGCCACCTTTCCCTGACAGGAAGGTGGAGACACCACTCTCTCGAACCCATCCCCAGAGGAAATTTCCATGACTCTCCGCTTCGCCCTCCTCGGTGCCGGCCGCATCGGCAAGGTCCACGCCCGCGCCGTCGGCTCCAATCCGCAGGCCAAACTGGTTGCCGTCGCCGACGCGTTCGAGAAGGCGGCGACCGAGTTGGCGAGCGCCTATGGCGCCGAAGTACGCACAATCGACGCCATCGAGAAATCCAAGGACATCGACGCCGTTGTCATCTGCACGCCGACCGACACCCATGCCGACCTGATCGAGCGTTTCGCCAAGGCCGGCAAGGCGATCTTCTGCGAGAAGCCGATCGATTTGGACGTCAAGCGGGTCGAGAAGTGCCTGGCGGTGGTCGACAAGACAAAGGCGACGCTGATGGTCGGCTTCAACAGGCGCTTCGATCCGCATTTCGCCGCCGTGCGCAAGGCGATCGACGACGGCGCCATCGGCACCGTCGAGATGGTGACGATAACCTCGCGCGATCCAGGTGCGCCGCCGATCGATTACATCAAACGCTCGGGTGGCATTTTTCGCGACATGACCATCCATGATTTCGACATGGCGCGCTTCCTGCTCGGCGAGGAGCCGGTGGCGGTCAGCGCGCATGCCTCGGTGCTGGTCGACAAGAAGATCGGTGAGGCCGGCGATTTCGACAGCGTCAGCGTCATCCTCGAAACCGCATCCGGCAAGCAGGCCGTCATCTCCAACTCGCGCCGCGCCACCTATGGCTACGACCAGCGCATCGAGGTGCACGGCTCGAAAGGCATGATCGCGGCCGAGAACCAGCGCCCGGTGTCGATCGAACTGGCCAACGAGAAGGGCTATACGCGCCCGCCGTTGCACGACTTCTTCATGACCCGCTATCTCGACGCCTATGCCAATGAGATCGCTGCCTTCATCGCGGCGGCGACGTCGGGCAAGAAGGCGGCGCCAAGCGGCGCGGATGGCCTCGTGGCACTGAAGCTGGCGGACGCGGCACTAAAGTCCGCGACATCGGGCAAGACCGTCCGCCTCGACAAGTAAGAACCGGATTTCGGACCCCAGACACAGGAGCATCGCGATGAGCACATCAGCCGATCGCAATTCACAGACACGCGCCATCGTCACCGGCGGTGCGCAAGGCATCGGCTTTGCCGTTGCGGAGGCGCTGGCCGACGAGGGCTGCCGGGCGCTGGCGCTCATCGGCCGCTCGCAGGAGAAGGGCGACAAGGCCGTTGCCCATTTCAGGAAGCTGGGTGTCGACGCCATCTTCATCAGCGCCGACGTCTCGAAGGTCGCCGACTGCAAGCGCGCTGTCGCCACCGCGATCTCACATTTCGGCACAATCAACGCGCTGGTCAACGCCGCCGCGACGTCGGCGCGCGGTTCGCTGGTCGAAACGAGCGAAGAGCTTTTCGACCAGATCTTCGACACCAATGTGCGCGGCCCGTTTTTCCTGATGCAGGGCCTGGTGGCGCATCTGCTCGATCGCAAGGCGCCTGGCTCGATCGTCAATGTGCTGTCCATGTCGGCGCATTGCGGGCAGTCTTTCCTGACGCCCTATTCCACGAGCAAGGGCGCGCTGATGACGCTGACCAAGAACGTCGCCAATTCGTATCGACACAATCGCATCCGCTGCAACGCCGTGCTGCCCGGCTGGATGGACACCGAGGGTGAGGATATCGTCCAGAAGAAATGGCACGACGCGCCGGACGACTGGCTGGCAAAGGCCGAAGCCGCGCAGCCGATGGGCCAGTTGGTGAAGCCGGACCAGCTGGCTCGGCTGATCAGCTACATGGTGAGCCCGCAATCGGGCGTCATGACCGGATCGCTGGTCGACTACGACCAGGGTATTGCCGGGTCGGCGCCGGAATAGCGCCGGCGAGTCCAGCGGAAACGCCCGTCACCCGCGCCCTGTTGCCGACGCATCGCTATTCCATGTAGTCAGGATGGTCACGGAGGTCGAGATGCCATCTGCACCCAAAGAGGGCACCAACTGGACGGTCGCCGGAGCAAAAGCCCGGCTCTCGGAGGTTATCGAGCGCGCACAGTCTTCACCGCAGACGATCACCAGAAACGGCAAACCAAGCGTGGTTGTCGTCTCGGCCGAGGAATGGCATCGCAAGACCGCGCGCAAGGTCACGCTTGCTGAGTTCCTGCAGGGCTCGCCGCTGCGCGGCGCCGATCTTGACTTGAGCGCCGGCGCGACGAACCCGCGTGATCTGCCGTTGTGAGGCTGCTGCTCGGTTGCCATCGGGGCACGTGACAAACACTTCGGCTTCGACTATATGAGCTTCATGATCAACCTGACCGCCACGTATTGGTACTTTAGGAGCTCGCTGGCGGCGGGAGGATTGCGCTCGATCTGAAGATTGCAGCAACAAGATCCGAACAGCCGCCACACCTGGCGGCTTTTTTGTTTCAGCCGGCAGGTTCCCCAAACAGGAGCAGAAAGCCGTGTTGACCACCACAGATGATCTTCGGGTCAAGGAAATCAGGGAATTGAGTACGCCGGACCAGGTGATGCGGGAGATACCGCGCACGCTGACGGCGACGCGTACTGTCAGCGCTTCACGTAACGCCATCCACGCCATCTTGAACGGCACCGACGATCGGCTGCTCGTCATCGTCGGCCCGTGTTCGATCCACGATCCGGTCGCCGCCGTGGACTATGCCAGCCGTCTGGCTGCGCTGCGCGAGAGCCTGTCGGACCGGCTGGAGATCGTGATGCGGGTCTATTTCGAAAAGCCGCGCACGACGGTCGGCTGGAAAGGCCTGATCAACGATCCCGACCTCGACGGCAGCTTCAACATCGACAAGGGACTGCGGATGGCGCGCAACGTGCTGTCCGCCGTCAACAATCTCGGCCTGCCGGCAGCGACCGAGTTCCTCGACATGACCACGCCGCAATACATTGCCGACCTCGTTGCCTGGGGCGCGATCGGCGCGCGCACGACCGAGAGCCAGATCCATCGCGAGCTGGCATCGGGTCTGTCCTGCCCGGTCGGCTTCAAGAACGGCACCGACGGCAATCTGCGGATCGCTGCCGAGGCGGTGAAATCCGCCGCCCAGCCGCATCATTTCATGGCGGTGACCAAGGGCGGCCGCAGCGGCATCGCGACGACCACCGGCAACGAGGACTGCCACGTCATCCTGCGCGGCGGCGTCCAGCCGAATTATGACGCTGCGAGCGTCGAAGCTGCCTCTGCGGAACTCGCCCGCATCGGTGTCGCACCCCGTCTGATGATCGATGTCAGCCACGCCAACTCAGCCAAGAAGCCCGAGAACCAGCCCAAGGTGGCGGCTGATGTCGCCGGCCAGGTCGCTTCGGGCGACGAGCGCATCATCGGCGTGATGATCGAGAGCAACCTCGTCGCCGGCCGGCAGGACGTGGTGGCAGGCAAGCAGCTCGTCTACGGCCAGAGCATCACCGATGGCTGCATCGACTGGGCGACCACCGAGACGGTGCTGCACGGCCTTGCCGGCGCCGTCGAGTGGCGCCGCTCGGTGCGCCGCGCCATGATCGACAGCCGCCAGGGAGCCGCCTAAGCCACCATTGCCGGCCTTTGCCCGGCACGGACCTCCACCCCTAACCCCTCCCCACAAGGGGGAGGGAGACTCCAGTCGGCGCTGACAACGGCAAACTGCCAAGGTTCAGGCGCCAAAAGGATCGAATTGGAGTGCGCGGCAGCGTTCCCTCCCCCTTGTGGTCCCCTTGTGGGGAGGGTTAGGGTGGGGTCCTCTTCGCAAGAAATCCATATCCTACCCCGTTCTCAGTCCTTCCCATGCCGTGAATGCCGAGATCGCAACCAGGAGCAGTCCGGCCGCCCGCCCGGCAAAGGCGGTTGCCTGGGGATTGGCGACCAGCAGATTTCGGCTGCGGCCGGCGGTGACGGCGAGCCCGCCATAGACTGCAAACTGCATGGCGATCGTCATCAGTCCCATGACGGAAGCCTGCACCCATATCGGACCGTATGCCGGTTTCAGAAATTGCGGATAGACCGCGAAGACGAAGAGATAGGCCTTTGGATTGATCAGGCAGATCACCAGCCCCTGGCGAAACGCCTTCCATGCGGAGCGGCTGCCGGCAGGTCCCCCGTCGCCAACCTTGATCGAGCTGCGCATCAGCGACAGGCCTATGAAGGCCATGTAGCCGGCGCCGGCAATCAGCAGCGGATTGTAGAGGATCGGCACGAAATGCATCAGCAGGCCGACGCCGAGCGCGCCGTTCAGCGTGTGCACCATGCCGCCCAGCATGATGCCGCCTGTCGCGGCCAGCCCCCTGTTGCCGCCACCGGTCAACGCATTGGCAAGCACGAAAAGCATGTCCATGCCCGGCACGATGATGATGCCGAAAAGGAGGAGACAGAAGAGCCAGAGATTTGCCGCGTAATCCATGTCAGTTGCCCGTCGCCTCGCCCGGCCAGGCCGCAGTGGAATGCGTTGATTCTCAACCCGATAGGCGCTCCTATAGGTCAGCCCAACTGACGATGGTGTGTCAGTTGCGATCGGATGCCGGAGTGAAAATGCGCAAGGCGTCACGCCTGTTCGAGATCATCCAGATAATGCGGCTGGCGCGGCAGCCGGTGACGGCGGCGACGATTGCCGAGCGGCTGGAAGTCACGGTGCGCTCGATCTACCGCGACATCGCGGCACTGCAGGCGATGCGCGTGCCTATCGAGGGCGGGCGCGGCATCGGCTATATACTGCGTCCCGGCTTCGACCTGCCGCCGCTGATGTTTTCGATCGAGGAGATGGAGGCGATCGTCCTGTCGCTGGCGCTGCTGGAGCGAACGGGGGACACCGAGCTCAAGCAGGCGGCCAAGCGTGTCAGTGCCAAGATCGCCGGTGCGGTGCCCCCACCCTTGCGCCAGGCGTTCGATGCCAATGCGCTGCATGCGTGGGGGTTCGCCGCGCCTTCGACCGGCGCGATCGATCTGGCGCTGGTGCGCCGCGCCATCCGCGACGAGGAGAAGCTCGACATCTCCTATCGAGACGAAATGGGCCGCGCCTCCGAGCGGCTCGTCCGCCCGATCGCCCTGATCTACTACGCCGAGACCGCCAATATCGTTGCCTGGTGCGAATTGCGCCAGGCGATCCGCAATTTCCGCAGCGACCGGATCGAGGATTGCCAGGCGACGGGGCTACAGTTCAAGGGCGAAGGCGACCGGTTGCGGCAGGTCTGGGTCAACGGGTGGGAGACTCCGGCCGCCGGCGGCTGAGGTGACCGCGGATAGTTGGCGTGGAAATTTTGACCGGTCGGATGGTGCTTACCTTGGCAGGTCGCATGGCTTGGGGATTGGTCGAAACGCCCGGTACTTCGTTATCCCGGGGCGAAGCGACAGGGAGGCTTCGGCCAATCGCGAATGTCTGCGACTGGTCACCAAATGAATGGTGAAAATCTTGCCTGCCGAGAGTCGGTAACCTTCCCCGTCTCGACGAACTACATGGCTCTACCTCACATCCACCCATCGCTTTTCCTCGAACGAGCGCGCCATCGCGTGCACGGTGCGCTCGATCTCCAGTCCCTCGGCGAATTCGATGAGCCGCGCCGGCTTGCCGGCAAGCCGCGTCAGCAATTCGTGGCACTCGATGATCTTGAGATCGTTGAAGCCGAGGCCATGGCCTGGCGCCGGCAGGAAGGCGTCGTAGGGCTTGTGGTGCGGCGCCACAAGAATGGTGCGGTAGCCCTGCTCGGTCGGTCGGTCGGCGGTGACATAAAGCTGGATTTCATTCATCCGCTCCTGATCGAACAGGATCGACCCCTTCGATCCAAATATCTGGATGGCGATGCGGCCCTTGCGGCCCCAGGCCGAGCGGTTGACCAGCAGCGTGCCGGCAATGCTGTTATCGAGATGCATCAGCACGCTGGCAATGTCGTAGGTCTCCACCACACGGCGGCCGCCGCTGGCCACCTTGCGATCGGCATAGGGTTTGGCCATGTCGCAGATGACGCTGGCGACGCGGCCGAACAGGGTTGAGACCAGCGACAGCGGATGCACGGCGAAATCGTCGAGCGCGCCATAGCCGGAAGCCGCTTCGTGCTTCCAGAAGAACAGCGCTTCGGGATCGGCCATGAAGTCCTCGTCCATCTCGATGCGCAGATGGTTGACCTCGCCGATGATCTTCTCGTCGAGCAGCGTACCGATGTGGCGGATGGCCGGGCTCTGGATGTAATTGTAACCGAGGGCCGCGACCTTGCCGGACTTTTTCGCCGCCGCCGCCATCGCTTCGGCCTCGGCAAAGCTTGGCGCCATCGGCTTCTCACACCACAAATGTTTGCCGGCTTCCAGGATGGCAATGGCCATTTCCGGATGGAACTGGTTGGGAGTGGTCAGCGAGACGATGTCGACCTCCGGGTCGTCGATGACGGCGCGCCAGTCGCCGGAGGCTTTGGCGAAGCCGAACTCGCCCGCCTTGCGCTGGGCAAGCTCTTCATTGACTTCGCCGAGATGGACCAGCCGCGGCTTGGCAACATCGGGAAAGACGGCGCCGACGGCGCTCCATGCGATGGCGTGACACTTGCCCATGAAACCCGTGCCGATGAGACCGACGCCGACCATTTTCCGTTTCTCCACTGCCTGAAGCGCTGCGTGGATGAATTAATCCATTTTCTCTTGGAATGGAATGTCTGCCTCATTTTTTATGGCATTCTTGCGCAGGCTCACTATGATGAGGCACAGAGGGACGCTTCACGCATGAGCTTGGACAGAGCGACGATGGACGAACGGGTACCTCGCGACTTCGAGACGCTACGCGCAACGATCCTCGATCGGCGCGAAAGCCTGCCCAGACGCATCGCCCAGATCGCCGCCTATGCGCTCGACAATCCCGACGACATTGCCTTCGGCACCGCCGCAAGCATCGCCGCTTCGGCGGGCGTGCAGCCGTCTACCCTGATCCGCTTTGCCCAGCAGCTCGGCTTCGACGGGTTCACCAGCCTGCAGCAGGTATTCCGCGAGCGGCTGCGCGAGCGCAATTCATCCTACGACGAAAGGCTGCAAGCCTTGCGCGCCAAGGCCGAGGGCGCTGCCGGCCACCGGGCGATCTTCGACGGCTTCGTCGCCGCCGCCAGCACCTCGCTCAACGACATCTCGCGCACGCTGGACGACACGCATCTGGAAGACGCAATTTCGCTGCTGGCAAGGGCGGAGACCATCTACGTGCTGGCCAAACGCCGCTCCTATCCGGTGGCGTCCTACATCGCCTATGCGCTGGGCAAACTGAAGATCCGCAACCAGCTGATCGAATCAGCCGCCGGCCTGAATGCCGAGATGATCGGTTTCGCCACTCCGGCGGATGCCGTCATCGCCATCTCCTTCTCGCCCTATGCGCCGGCCACCATCGAGGAGGCGCGCAGCATTTCGGAACGGGGCGTGCCTATCGTCGCCATCACCGACAGCTCGTTTTCGCCGCTTGCCCAGTTCGCCAAGGTCTGGTTCGAGGTTGCCGAGGCCGATTTCGCCGGCTTCCGCTCGCTGTCGGCGACGATGGCGCTGGCCATGGCGCTGACCGTCGGCGTCGGTGAGAAGCGAGGCGACACGGGCCGCAAGCGCAAAGGTTAGAGAATTTCTGCGGAAGCCTCGCCTGCCGCCGAAAGCCGCGCTGCGTCGCGCGCGGGCGGCAAGCCGAACTGGCGGGCGTATTCGCGGCTGAATTGGGACGCACTTTCGTAGCCGACGGCGAAGGCAACGCTTGCAACATTGCCTGGCTGGGCAGCCAGCAGCTGGCGGGCTTCCAAGAGCCGGATTTGTTTTTGATACTGGATCGGGCTCATGGCCGTCGCCGCCTTGAAGTGGCGGTAGAATGCAGCGTTGCTCATATGGGCGATTTCTGCCAGGTCGCTGACCCGGACCGGCTGATGGCAATGTGCGCGGATCCAGGCGATCGCCTGGCCAATCCGGGACAGATGGCCGTCGGCGCGCGCAAGCTGGCGAAGCTTTGCGCCCTGGGGGCCTTGCAGCAGCCGAAACAGCATCTCGCGTTCGAGCATGGCCGACAGCACAGGAATCTCCCCTGGCCGGTCGAGCAGTCGCATAATTCGCCGCAATGCGTCGAGCAGGTCCTCATTGACGGGCGAGGTGGAGAAATTGTCTCCGCCGAGCGCTGGCTCGTGCTCGACGAGGAGGGCGGCGACGGCCTGCAGGTCGAGGGCGAAGCCGATTGCCAGGTAGGGATGTCTGGGGCTGGCTGCCACCAACTGGCTGATGGTGGGCGTGTCGACAGTGTAGATGAAATAGCTGGCGGGATCATAGCGGAGGGTCCGGTCTCCGATCAGAACCGTTTTCGCACCCTGCAGCACGAACAGGATTCCCGACCCCCAGACCCCCGCCATTGGCGCCGTGGCGACTTCGCTGCGGCCGATCGAAACGCGGGGGATCGCCGTTGTCGTTCGTCGCCCGCGCGCATGACGGCCGGCGATTTCGATCAACTCCTGCAGTGCCTCGCTCATGATGTCAGCTTCGCGCATCCATCTCGGCCACGCAACCCATATGAGAGGATTAGGCAAGAGCCGAAGAGTTTTCGGCGCGCGGCATTTCTCATAGGACGCCATCTCTCGGTCTTCGACATGGAGAAATGGAGAACCCAAATGACGAAATCGAAATCCGCCGTGGTGACAGGCGCCAACAAGGGCATCGGCCGCGAGATTGCCAGGCGATTGGCGACAATGGGCTTCAAGGTGTGGCTTGGCGCCAGGAATGCCGAGCGCGGCATGGCGGCAGCGCAGGAATTGCTCAGCGAAGGCCTGGATGTTCAATGGCTTGCGCTGGATGTCACACAGGACGAAAGCGTGGCAGCGGCCGCCAGAACTGTCGAGGCGGAAAGCCCTTGTCTCGACGTGCTGGTGAACAATGCCGGCGTCGCCATCAACTACGAGCTGCCGCCGAGCCAGCAGCAGCTCGCCGATGTCAGGGCGACCTATGACGTCAACGTCTTCGGGCCGATCCGCGTGACCCAGGCCTTCCTGCCGCTGCTGCTTGCAGCGCCGGCCGCCCGCATCGTGATGGTGAGCAGTTCCACGGGATCCATCGGGCGCGCGCTCGATTCGGGCACGCCGAACCCGCCGGTCAACCTGATGAGTTATGGCAGTTCCAAGACGGCCCTGAACGCCATCACCGTCGCCTTCGCCCGCGAACTTGCGCCACAAGGCATCAAGGTCAATGCAGCGGCGCCCGGCTATACCGCCACCGACCTGAATGGATTTAGAGGCCACCGCACCGTGCAGCAGGCGGCCGAGATCGTCATACACCTGGCGACCCTGGATGCCGATGGTCCGAACGCCGGGTACTTCAACGACGATGGCCCGCTGCCGTGGTGAGCGGAGCCAGGCCCGGCAGAGTCTCCTCCCGCATGCATCACCAAACGGCACTTTTCGCCGAAGGAACGCTCATTCCATATTGACTATGGATTGGAATTATTATTTCATATTCCCGGCACCACGCTGCCGCTCGCGCGTGTTACCCAACAATGTTGTTCATGACAACAAGGCCGACGGGAGGTTCCAATGAGCGAAGCCGTGGACGCAAAACAGGCGCCGCTCGACGTCATCACCATCGGTCGCGCTTCCGTCGACCTTTATGGCCAGCAGATCGGCTCGCGGCTGGAGGATATCACCTCTTTCGCCAAGTCGGTCGGCGGCTGTCCGGCCAACATTTCGGTCGGCACGGCCAGGCTCGGCCTGCGCTCTGCGCTGCTGACCCGCGTCGGCGACGAGCAGATGGGCCGCTTCATCCGCGAGCAGCTCAAACGTGAAGGCGTCAACGTCGACGGGCTGAAGACCGACAAGGAGCGGCTGACCGCTTTGGTGCTGCTCTCGGTCGAGGATGAAGGCGTCTCGCCGATGATCTTCTACCGCTCGGACTGCGCCGACATGGCGCTGGCCGAGGAGGATATCGACGAAGCGTTTATCTCTTCGGCCCGCGCGGTCGTCGTCACCGGTACCCATTTTTCCCGCCCCAACAGTGATGCCGCGCAGCGCAAGGCGATTCGCATCATGAAGGCCAAGGGCGGCAAGGTGGTGTTCGACATCGACTACCGGCCCAATCTCTGGGGTCTTGCCGGTCACGCCGAAGGCTTCGAGCGCTATGTCAAATCGGACCGCGTCTCGGCCCAGCTGAAGACGGTGCTGCCCGATTGCGACCTCATCGTCGGTACCGAGGAAGAGATCATGATCGCGTCGGGCGCCGATGATTGCCTCAGCGCGCTGAAGACGATCCGCTCGCTGTCGTCCGCCACCATCGTCTTGAAGCGCGGCGCCATGGGCTGCATCGTCTATGACGGACCGATCAGCGACGATCTCGAGGACGGCATTGTCGGCAAGGGCTTTCCGATCGAGATCTACAATGTGCTCGGCGCCGGCGACGCCTTCATGTCCGGCTTCCTGCGCGGCTGGCTGGGTGGCGAAGACCATGCGACGGCGGCGACCTGGGCCAATGCCTGCGGCGCCTTCGCCGTATCGCGGCTGCTCTGCGCGCCGGAATATCCGACCTTCGAGGAGCTGCAGTTCTTCCTCAAGCACGGCAGCAAGCATCTCGCCTTGCGCAAGGACGAGGCGATCAACCACATCCATTGGGCGACGACGCGCCGGCGCGACATTCCCTCGCTGATGGCGCTCGCCTGCGACCACCGCGTGCAGCTCGAGGATGTGGCGGCGAAAGCCGGCGCCAATCCGGCGCGGATCGAAGAATTCAAGGTGCTGGCGGTCAAGGCGGCAGCGAAGGTCGCCGCCGGCCGCGACGGCTACGGCATGCTGATCGACGAGAAGCACGGCCGCAAGGCGATGTTCGAATTCGCCCGCCATCCCTTCGCCTGGCTCGGGCGGCCGGTCGAACTGCCGGGATCGCGGCCGCTGCGCTTCGAATTCTCGCAGGACATCGGCTCGCAGCTCACCGAATGGCCGGTAGATCACTGCATCAAGTGCCTGTGCTTCTACCATCCCGACGATCCGGCGGCCTTGAAGGAAGAACAGCAGCAGAAGCTGCGCGCGCTGTTCGAAGGCGCGCGGAAAGTAGGCAGAGAACTTCTCATCGAGATCATCGCCGGCAAGCATGGCAAGCTCGACGACACGACGATCCCGCGCGCGCTGGAGGAACTCTATGCGCTCGGCATCAAGCCCGACTGGTGGAAGCTCGAGCCGCAGGCGTCGAGCGGTGCCTGGGCGAAGATCGAAGCCGTCATCCTGAAGCACGATCCGTGGTGCCGCGGCGTCGTGCTGCTTGGGCTGGAAGCGCCGCAGGACGAGCTGGAAGCGGCTTTCGCAGCCACCGCCAAGGCGCCAATCGTCAAGGGTTTTGCCGTCGGCCGCACCATCTTCGTCCATGCGGCCGAACAATGGCTGGCCGGCAAGATGTCGGATGACGAGGCTATCGCCGACATGGCGCAGCGCTTCGAACAGCTGACCGAAGCGTGGCTTGCCGCGCGCGGCCGCAAAGCGGCATAAGAAGCGCGGCACAACGACTGCGGAGGAGACACCATGAGCAAGACAATCCGCCTGACGATGGCGCAGGCGCTGACCCGCTTTCTCAGCAAGCAGATGGCCGAGATCGACGGCAACAAGGTCCCGATCTTCGGCGGGGTCTGGGCGATCTTCGGCCACGGCAATGTCGCCGGCATAGGCGAGGCGCTTTATCAGGTGCGCGACGAATTGCCGACCTTCCGCGCCCACAATGAGCAGGCGATGGCGCATGCTGCGATCGCCTACGCCAAGGCCAACTTCCGCCGCCGCTTCATGGCCGCGACATCTTCGATAGGTCCCGGTGCGCTCAACATGGTGACGGCTGCGGCGCTCGCCCATGTAAACAGGTTGCCCGTCCTGTTTCTGCCCGGCGATGTCTTCGCCAACCGCATCCCCGATCCGGTGCTGCAGCAGGCCGAGGACTTTTCCGACGGCACGGCGACGGTCAATGACTGCTTCCGTCCGGTGTCGCGCTATTTCGACCGCATCACCCGGCCGGAGCAGATCATTCCGGCGCTGAGCCGTGCCATGGCTGTGCTGACCGATCCGGCCGAGTGCGGCCCGGTGACGCTGTCGCTCTGCCAGGATGTCCAGGCCGAAGCCTATGACTATCCCGAAAGCTTCTTTGTCGAGCGCGTCTGGCACCAGCGCCGGCCGCGCCCTGATCGCCACGAATTGGCCGCCGCGGTCGCGGCGCTGAAGGGAGCAAAAAAGCCGCTGGTGATCGCCGGTGGCGGCGTCCTCTATTCCCAGGCTTCGAACGAGCTGGCGAAATTCGTGGAAAGCGCCGGCATTCCGGTCTGCGAGACGCAAGGCGGCAAATCCTCGCTGCCGGACGACCATCCGCTCAACATGGCGGCGGTTGGCGTCACCGGCACCTCGGCCGCCAACCGGCTGGCCGAAGAAGCCGATGTCGTGCTTGCCATCGGCACACGCCTGCAGGATTTCACCACTGGCTCGTGGGCGCTGTTCAAGAACTCCGGCAAGACCATCATCGGGCTCAACGTCCAGCCCTTCGACGCCGGCAAGCACCGCGCGCTGCCGCTGGTCACTGACGCGGCCGAAGGTCTGGCCGAACTGGGTGCAGCGCTGAAAGGCTGGAAGGCACCGGTGACCTGGACGGACAATGCGACCAGCGGCAAGACGGCCTGGCAGGCCGAGGCGGCAAAGGTGACGGCGTCGACCAATGCCGCCTTCCCGTCGGATGCTCAGGTGATCGGCGCCGTGCAGCGCGCGATGGGCTCTGGCGTGACGCTGTTGCATGCCGCCGGCGGTCTGCCGGGCGAGTTGCACAAGCTCTGGCAGGCTGGCGCGCCTGGCTCCTATCACGCTGAATACGGCTTCTCGACCATGGGCTACGAGATTGCCGGCGGGCTGGGCACCAAGATGGCGAAGCCCGACGAAGAGGTCGTCGTCATGATCGGCGACGGCTCCTATCTGATGCTGAATTCCGAGATCGCCACCTCGGTGATGCTCGGCCTGAAGCTGACCATCGTGCTGCTCGACAACAGGGGCTATGGCTGCATCAACCGGCTGCAGATGGCGACCGGCAGCGCCAACTTCAACAACCTCCTGAAGGACGCGCGTCACGAAGTCCTGCCCGATATCGACTTCGCCGCGCATGCGGCGAGCATGGGGGCGATTGCCGAAAAGGTGCCGTCGATCGCCGGATTGGAAAACGCTCTGGAAAAATCCACGAAGAACAACCGCACCACGGTGCTTGTCATCGACACCGACCCGCTGGTTTCCACCGATGCCGGCGGTCACTGGTGGGATGTGGCGGTGCCGGAAGTATCGGCGCGGCCGCAGGTTAACGCGGCGCGCAAAGCCTATGATGAGAAGCGGCAGATGCAGACAATCGGCGATTGATGTAACGCGGCCAAGCCCCTACCTCCGCCTTGTGGGGAGGTCGGACCGAAGGTCCGGGTGGGAGTCCGGCGCCGCACCCACCCGCTGCTTCGCAGCGACTTGCCGGGGCGAGCCACGGGTCTCGCCCGTCCTTCGGACCCCCACAAGGGGGAGAGTGAATACGAACTGAAACTGGAGTCACGACTTGAAAGCCAAACTGGGCATGTCCCCCATTGCGTGGTGGAACGACGATCTTGCGGAACTCAGCGATGACGTGTCGCTGGAGGAGTGTTTGCGCCAATCGCGTTCGGCCGGCTTCACCGGCATGGAAATGGGCCGGCGTTTTCCCAATGACCCCGATGTCATGCTGCCGATCCTCAAGGCAGCCGACGTGACCCTGTGCGGCGGCTGGTTCTCCGGCACGCTGGTCGATGGGGGGATGGCCGACAATAAGGATCGCATCCAGCCGATGATCGACCTGTTCAAGGCGGTGAACGCGCCTTGCATCGTCTATGGCGAGGTCGGCCGCTCGATCCAGGGCGACCGCTCCAAGCCGCTGGCCACCAAGCCGAAGCTTTCGGATGACGAGATGAAGGCCTATGCGAAGCGCCTCACCGAATTCGGCGAATGGTGCGCCGAGCAAGGCATGCCGCTGTCCTATCATCACCACATGGCGGCGGTGGTCGAGACCGAGCCGGAGCTCGACGCGTTCATGCGCTATTCGGGCGATGGCATTCCATTGCTGCTCGATGCCGGCCATCTGGCATTCGCCGGCGGCGACGTGCTGCGCGCCATCGACAACCATCACAAGCGCATCAGCCATGTGCATGTGAAGGACGTGCGCATGGGCGTGATCGAGAAACTCGACCGCACGAAACAGTCCTTCCTCGACGCGGTGGCGCTGGGTGCCTTCACGGTACCGGGCGACGGCTCGCTCGATTTCGGCGCCATCGTGCAGCGCTTTGCCGACCATGGCTATGAGGGCTGGTTCGTGGTCGAGGCCGAGCAGGACCCGAAGAAGAACCCGCCGCTCAGGATGGCGCAGGTCGGCTACAAGGAATTGATGCGCGTCATGACCGCCGCCGGCTACACGGTCGAAACGCAAGGCTTTCCAAATGTCTGATCAAGGGAGGCCTGATGCGATGGGTTCCCGGCGAAGCCGATTGCTGTAGATTGGCCCGATGAAAGATTACGAACACCCCTTCTTCCGGCCTTTGTGGCGGCGTGTCGCCGTCGTCGCGGTCTGCGTCATCTGGTCGATCATCGAGTTCGCCACCGGCACGCCGTTCTGGGGCGTCATCGCGCTTGGTTTCGCCGGCTACGCCGTCTGGCAGTTTTTTTACCTCTACAAGCCCGCGGACGAGGGCAAGGCCGAGGCCGAACCGAAGGAGTGACAGGGATGTCGAAGCTGCTGGTGAAGGCCGACAAGGGCCATGGCCGCGTCGCCCATGTGACGCCGGAGAACGCAAGCTGGAGCTATGTCGGTTTCGACCTGCATCGGCTGCGGCCCGGCGAGAGCGCTTCCGGAAAAACCGATGATCGCGAAGTCTGCCTGGTGTTCGTCACCGGCAAGGGCAACGCGAGAGGCGGCGGCAAGGATCTCGGCCTGCTTGGCGAGCGCATGTCGCCCTTCGAGGGCAAGCCGTGGTCGGTCTACGTTCCGCAAGGCTCCGACTGGTCGGTGACGGCGGATACCGAGCTGGAACTCGCGGTCTGCTCGGCGCCGGGCCTTGGCGGCGGTCTGCCGGTGCGGGTGATCGCACCGGACGATCTCGGCCAGGAGGTGCGCGGCAAGGGCACCAACACGCGCTACGTCACCAACATATTGCCGGAGGGCAAGCCGGCCGATTCGCTGCTGGTGGTCGAGGTCATCACGCCCGGCGGCCATACGTCGAGCTATCCGCCGCACAAGCATGACCAGGACAATCTGCCTGAGGAATCCTATCTCGAGGAAACCTATTATCACCGGCTCAACCCGCCGCAGGGCTTTGCCTTCCAGCGCGTCTACACCGACGCCGACAAGAACGGCCATCGCGCGCTCGATGAAGCGATGGCGATCGAGGATGGCGATGTCGTCCTGGTGCCCAAGGGCTATCATCCCTGCGCCGCCTGCCACGGCTACGACCTCTACTATCTCAACGTGATGGCCGGGCCTAAGCGGACGTGGAAATTCCACAATGCTCCTGAGCACGAATGGCTGATGAAGGCCTGATCGATCGTCTCTTCCGGGTAAAGCTGTTGGTCCAACCCGAAAAAAATGCCGGCTAAGGACCGGAAGGCTCGATTTGCCTTCGAAAACCCTTCAAAGCTTCGTCAATCCGTCATGGAAATCACCTATGGCAACGGGACTGACGAGGACTTCCTAATGCGCTACGCCCTCTATTTCACCCCCCGGCAGGACGAGCCACTGGCGCGGATCGCCGCCAACTGGCTTGGCCGTGACCCATTTGGCGGCGCGACAAGGCCGGCCGAGGCGGTGGCCGACCTGTCGGCGGCGGAGGTTGCTTTCCACACAGCTTCGGCGCGCCGCTATGGTTTTCACGCCACGCTGAAAGCCCCTTTCCGCCTGGCCGCCAGCGAAACCGAAGCCTCGCTGCGCGCCGCACTCGACCATTTTGCCGAGGCGACGCCGGCGGTGAGCATCCCGCGTCTCATCGTCAGCCAGATCGATGGCTTCTTCGCACTGGTGCCGGACGGCCCGCTGCCTGCGCTCAACCGCTTCGCCGATGATGTGGTGCTCGGCTTCGACCGGTTTCGTGCGCCGTTGACCGAGGCAGAAATCGAGCGGCGCAGCCCGGATTCGCTGAAGCCGGCCGAGTTCCGCAATCTCTGCCAATGGGGCTACCCCTATGTCTTCGAGACCTTTCGCTTCCACATGACGCTGTCCGGCCGAGCGGGGCCACAGGAAAGCCCTCGTTTGCGCGCAGCAATCGACAGTCTGTTTGCGCAGGTGCTGCAACAGCCGCTGCTGGTGGATGCGCTGACGTTGTTCGTCGAAACCGAACCGGGCGCACCTTTCATGGTGCTTTCGCATCATGCGCTCGGGCGCCGCCCGGCCAGAAAAACTGCCTGACACCCAGCCGGAATAACCCCAGCCGGAATAACCAAGGACTGCCTGAAATGACCGCCGAGACTGTTCTCCACAACGCCCGCATCGTGCTTGCCGACGAGATCGTCGAGGGTTCGCTGGTGCTGCGCGACGGCCTTATCGCCGGCATCGACGTCGGCACCAGCCAAACCAGTGGGAGCATGGCCGGCGAGGATATGGGCGGCGACTACATCATTCCCGGGCTGGTCGAGCTTCACACCGACCATCTCGAAGGCCACTACGCGCCGCGGCCCAAGGTGCGCTGGAATCCGATCGCCGCCGTGCTCGCCCATGACGCGCAAGTGGCGACCGCCGGCATCACCACCGTGCTCGACGCCTTGCGCGTCGGCATGGACGAGGACGCCGACCTGACATCCGCCGATATCCGCAAGCTGGCCGATGCGATCGAGGACAGTGTGCAGCAGGACCGTCTGCGGGCCGACCATTTCATCCATCTGCGCTGCGAGGTTTCGGCGCCGGACTGCCTCAAGGCGTTTGCCAATTTCGACGGCGACGAACGGGTGAAGCTGGCATCGCTGATGGACCATGCGCCTGGCCAGCGCCAGTTCGTCAATCTCGAGACCTATGCCTATTATTACCAGCGCAAGCTCAAGCTGACCGATCGCGACTTCAAACTGTTCTGCGAAAAACGCATGGCGGAATCGGCGCGCAATTCGGTACCGAACCGGGCAGTGATCGCCGCCGCCTGCCACGAGCGCGGCATCGTTTTGGCAAGCCACGACGACGCCACGCTTGGCCATGTCGGCGAGGCGATCGAACAGGGCGTGCGCGTCGCCGAATTCCCCACCACGGAGGAAGCCGCCAGGGCCTCGAAAGAGGCCGGACTCGGCGTGCTGATGGGCGCGCCCAACGTCATGCGCGGCGCCTCGCATTCGGGCAATGTCTCGGCCCGCACGCTGGCCAGCGACGGCCTGCTCGACATCCTGTCGTCCGACTATATCCCCTTCAGCCTTATCCAGTCGGCGTTCTTCCTCGGCGACGTCGTCGACGGCATTTCATTGCCGCAGGCGGTCGCCATGGTCTCGAAAAACCCGGCCGAAGCGATTGGCCTGACCGACCGCGGCGTCATCGAGCAGGGCCGCCGCGCCGACCTCGTGCGCGTGCGCGTCGACGACCATGTCCCGGTGGTACGCACCGTCTGGCGCCAGGGACGCCGGGTCGCATGATGGTCTCGGCGTCAATCGAGCGTGAATTGTCGGCGGAGACGTTTCCGATCCGCGATGGCGTCTTCGTCGCCGTCGTCGGCCCTAGCGGCGCCGGCAAGGACACGGTGATCGGCTTTGCCCGCGCCTGCTTCAGTGAAGAGACCCGGCTGGAGTTCGTCCGCCGGGTCATCACCAGGCCGAGCGATGCCGCCAGCGAGGATCACGACACGCTGGCCGAGGCCGCTTTCGTGGAAGCCGAAGCCGATGGCGCCTTCGCCATTTCCTGGGAGGCGCACGGCTTGCGCTATGGCATCCCCGTCGATGTCGACTGGTCCGTCGCCAATGGCCGTGTCGCGGTGGCGAATGTGTCGCGCGCGATTATCCCGACGCTGCGCGAGCGCTATGCCAATCTGGCCATCGTCGAGATCACCGCCTCGCCTGAAGTGCTGGCCGAGCGGCTGGCGATGCGCGGCCGCGAGTCCCGCGGCGAAGTGCTGGCGCGGCTGGCCCGCAGCGCCAATGTCACTCTGTCCGGCCCTGGCGTCACCTCGATCGACAATAGCGGCCCGCGCGACGCGGCCGGCGAGCGCTTCGCCGAGGTACTGCGCAAGGCGATGGCCTTTTCGACATGTCGGGGCTGATCTAACCTGCTTCGAGCCGGCCTATTCCGCGGCCGCACCAGCGGCGCTTTTGCGAGTGGCGTCGACCATCAGCCGCCGTTCCCGGAACACGCCCCATTGCTGGTCGACCAGCACACCGATGAGGATGACGCCGCCCATCACCGCGAAGTTGAGCGAGGACGGGATGCCGAGCAGGTTGACGAGGTTCTGAAGCTCCTGCAGCAGCACCGTGCCAAGGATGACGCCGATCAGCGAGCCCTCACCGCCGCGCAGCGAGAAGCCGCCGAGCACGGCGGCCGCGATGGCGTAGAGTTCGTAGAACTGGCCGTGGCTGGCCGGCGAGATCGAGCGCGTATACATGGCGAAATAGATCGCCGACAGCGCCGTCAGCACACCGCATATGACGTAGGCGGCCATGACGATGCGGCCCGTGCGGATGCCCGAATATTTCGCCGCCTCCTCGTTCTTGCCGATAGCGTAGAGATAGCGGCCAAACACCGAGCGGTGCAGCACCACCCACATGACGATGGCGATTACGATCAGCGCGATGAAGCTGTTCGGCACGCCATATGAGCGCCCGGCCGTGAGGAATTCGAGGTTCGGGAAATTCTGGCCGAAGGCAAAGCCGGCGGTGCCATCGGCGGTGTAGAAGCGGGCGACGCCGCGGTAGATCAACAGGCCGCACAGCGTGACGACGAACGGCTGCAGCTTGAGCCGCGTGATCAGCCAGCCATGCACCAGGCCGATGATGGCACCGAGCAACAAGATCAGCACGAAGGCCAGCGGCCAGCCCACCTCGCGCACGGCGATGAAGTCGATGAACAACGTTCCCAGCAGCGCAACCACCGAGCCGACCGACAGTTCGATGCCGCCGGTGATGATGACGAAGGCCTGGCCGATCGACAGGATGCCGAACAGGCCGATCAGGTTGGAGGTGTTGGCGAGGTTGATCGGCAACAGGAAGCGCGGATTGATGATCGTCACGATGGCGCCGACCACCAGGATCAGGATCAGCAGGCCGAGATCTTTTTTGCTCATCGTTTTCTCCCCATGCCGAGCGACCCGCGCTTGCGCGAGACCCCGGCAAAAACCTATTTCGGCTGCTTGCCCACCGCCAGCAGCAGCACGTTTTCCTGGCTGAACCGGTCCTTGTCGAGAATGCCAGAGATCTGGCCTTCATGCATGACCGCGATGCGGTCGGACACGCCGATCACCTCTTCCATGTCGGAGGAGATCATCAGCACGGCCACGCCGGCATCGGCCAGAGCGCGCATCAGTCCGTAGATTTCCGCCTTGGCGCCGATGTCGATGCCGCGCGTCGGCTCGTCGAGGATCATTACTTTCGGATTCATGGCCAGCCATTTGCCGAGCACGACCTTTTGCTGGTTACCGCCCGACAGCGTGCCGGTGCGCGTCTGTACGGACGGCGCCTTGATGCCGAGATCCTTCTTCTGCTTCTCGGCGGTGGCGATCTCGGCACTTGTGGACACCAGCGAACGGCGCGCATGCGCCGGCAGATTGGGCAGCGAAATATTCTGGGCGATCGACAGATCGAGCAGGATGCCGGTCAGCTTGCGGTCCTCCGGCACCAGGAAGATGCCATGCGCGACGGCGTCGGCAGCCGAGCCCAGCACGAGCGGCTTGCCGTCGAGCTCGAGCGCGCCGCCAAGGCTTGAGTCAATGCCGAAGAACACCCGCGCCAGTTCGGTGCGGCCGGAGCCGACAAGGCCGGCAAGGCCGAGGATTTCGCCGCGCCTGACGTCGAGATCGACCGGCCGGCCGGGATAGGCCGGGGTGCGGATGGCCTTGGCCGAAAGCGCCGTGGCGCCGGGCGCGCGCGCGGCCTCGGAGGCCTTTTCGCGTTCCTTCAGCATGCGGCCGATCATCAGCTTGACCATCTGGTCATGGCCGATGTCGCTCTTCGGCAAGGTGCCGGCCAACATGCCGTCGCGCAGCACCACGACGCGGTCGGCGACTCGCTCGACTTCGTGCAGGCGGTGCGAAATGAAGATGACGCTGATGCCGTCTGCCTTCAGCGCCTTGATGACGTCGAGCAATTTGTCGGTCTCGGCGAGCGGCAGGCTCGATGTCGGCTCGTCGAGGATGACCAGCCTTGCCTCGATCGACAGCGCCTTCGCGATCTCGACCATTTGCTGCTGCGCCAGCGACAGGGTCGCAACCGGTGTGTCGGCGGAAAAATTGGCGCCGACGCGCTTCAACAGCGGCGCCACCATGGTGCGCAGTTTTGCGCGGTCGACGAGCTTGAACGGCCCGGCGCGCAACGGCTCGCGGCCGAAGAAGATGTTGGCGGCGACATCGAGATTTTCGAACAGATTGAGTTCCTGGTGGACGAAGGCGATGCCCGAGCCCAGGCTGGCTTCGACGGTCAAGCCCTTGTGGGCGGTGCCGTCGACCGTGATCGTGCCGGTGTCGGGCGTGGTGACGCCGCCGAGGATCTTCATCAATGTCGATTTGCCGGCGCCGTTTTCGCCGACGAGGCCGATGACCTCGCCCGGCCTGACCTCCATGGAGAAGCCATCGAGCGCGACGACGCCCGGATAGGTCTTGCGCACGTTCTCGAGGCTGAGGAACGGGGTGGTCGTAGCGATGGATGTGTCGGAATAGTTCATCATGCCTGACAGCAGTTGGCGGGCTGATCTTGTGGCAGACTGACGATCCTCGCGCGGTTCGTCAATGCGAGCAGCCGGCCCAAGCGAAGTTGAGCCGGCTGAACTGCTTCAAGTTTAGTTTCCAGACATTGCCTTCAGGTTGGCGGCATAGGCGTCGACATCATCCTTGCCGATGATCTTGGTGGGAACGATGATGAGGCCACCTTCCGGGATGCCCGACTTGTCGCCCTTGAGATAGGAAGCCATCAGCTTCATGCCCTGATAGGCCCATTCGAAGGGCTGCTGCACGACGGTTGCGGCAACGGTGCCTTCCTTGACGCCGCCCAGCGTGATCGGATCGTCATCGAAGCCGACGACGGTGATCGAGCCGAGCTTACCGGCGTCGCGCAGCGCTTCATAGATGCGCGGCGTGTTGTAGGAGTAGAAGCCGACCATGCAGGTGACGTCGGGGCTGGCGACCAGCGCGTCCTCGACATTCTTCTTGGCGCGCGCCTGGTCGATGTCGTCGCCGCGCACGTCGATCAGCTCGATCTTGGTGCCGGCCAGGCCGTCCTTCATGCCCTGGATGCGCTCCTTGGCATTGTCGGCGCCGAGCAGGCCGACGAAGCCGAGGCACTTGCCGCCATTGGGCATCGCCTTCTTGGCGATTTCAGCCGCCTGCTTGCCGGCATCGACGTTGGATGAGCCGATATAGGCAACGCGCTTGGTCTGCGGGGCGTCGCTGTCCGTGGTGAACAGAGCCGTTTCCGAAGCGATCTTGTTGAGCCCGTCTGTCGAGGTCTTGGGATCGACGGCCGAGACCATGATGCCCTTGACGCCAGCCGTCACCAGATCGTCCATCAGCCGCTGCTGGATGGCGACCGAGGACTGCTCGGGATATTTGAGTTCGAGATTGTAATCCGGCAGTTCGCCTTGCGCCTTCTTGACGCCGGCTTCGGCGGCCTTCCAGAAATCGGAAGCGCCGTTGACGACGAAGGCCAGCGTCGGCTTGTCGTCGGCGCGCGCGATTGCCGTGGCCGACAGGCCGAGCAGCAGCGCCGCGGTGGCCACGGATGCGTTTCGTATCAAAGATTTCATGTTCAACCTCCCATTTGGTTTAGTCATCAGACAGACTGGTCTTAGTCACCTGAATTTGCCGTTTGCAGCTTGGACGCCCCTCCTCCTCAAAGGGTTTCCGGCAACGAAAGAATGGCGCCCTTCCAGCCACGATCATGGACCTTAGAGACTCATCTCTCGTTCGTAAATAGTCCGATTTGTCTGACATATCGTAAGTCCGAGACAAGGCTCGCGGAGATGATATCCGCTCGCCATCGGCCATTTGCGCACACCCCCGGTCCCGGGCCCAGGCGGCCCGGACGCGACAAATCGACGGTACAGCGCATTCTTGTATTAGTAAACAGTATTAGTTTCGCGGTGGCACTCGGGACGGGATTTCGGTTTCGCGCGTATCTGCCGCGAGCCGTCGCCTGGCTGCGACAACGCCTGGGCTTTATGACACTTGAGTTGTGAGTTGTCCAGATTCGCGTAGCGAGTGGACCTCAAGGTCGCTAATACATATAAATGAGCTGTGGCGATTTCTATAAGCCGACAACGTCCACGCCATCTTGGCGGCCCCGACAGGCCATCGCCAGACGGGCTGAGGGAGTGACATGAGCGATAGTCCGGCCATCGACAAAGCGAGGCGCCGCAAGGCGCCGGCGAAGGGCGCCAGGGGTCGTGTCACCATGACCGATATCGCCAGGGCGGCCGGATGCTCGCAGGCGACCGTCTCCTTCGTGCTCAACAATTCGCCAGGGATCAAGCTGTCGCAGCAGACCCGCGAACGGGTGATCGAGGCCGCGCGGACCCTTGGCTATACGGCGCCCGCCTTCTCGGCGCTTCACCCGGCGTTGCCTGCCTTCAAGGAGCCCGCCTTCGAAGGACTCGACGGTGTGATCGGCTTCGTCGTCGACCAGCTCGCCACCAGCCCGGAAGCCGTCGTCGCCATCGAGGGCGCGCGGCAGGCCTCGTGGAATGCCGGAAACGTGCTCTTGGTGGCGCAGACGCTGGGCGATGCAGTCATGGAGCCGCGCGCCATCGCGGCACTCACCAAGCGGGGCATTTCGGCGCTGATCTACATGACTATCTTCACCCGCGAGATCACCGCGCCCGATTATCTCTACGGCCTCGACATCCCGGTGATCCTGCTCAACTGCTACACATCGGACTACGCCTTCCCGGCCGTGGTGCCGAGCGAGATCGCCGGCGGCCAGAACTCGACCCGCCATCTGATCAGCCACGGCCACCGCCGCATCGCGACCATCACCGGCGAGCCGTGGATGCAGGCGGCCCAAGACCGGCTGAAGGGCTATCGCCGCGCACTCGCCACCGCCGACATCCCGTTCGATTCCGAGCTGGTGGTCGAGGGCGACTGGTCGGCCAGTGCCGGCTATGCCGCGACCGTCAAGCTCTTGGCGCTGAAGGACCGTCCGACCGCCATCTTCTGCCAGAACGATCGCACCGCGATCGGCTGTTACGAAGCGCTGAAGGAAGCCGGCCTGCACATCCCCCAGGATATCTCCGTCGTCGGCTACGACGACGAGGAAATCGCCCGCCATCTGTTCCCGCCGCTGACGACTTCGATCCTGCCGCACATGGCGATGGGCCAATGGGCGATCGAACAGCTCGAAGCGCCGGCGGTGCCGGGGCGGGGAAGGTATCCGATCACCAAGCTGGAATGCCCGCTGGTGGAGCGGGAGAGTGTAAGGGGGATGGGGACACTGCCCTAGCCATGGCGGCCGCTCGTCGATGACGCTGGCATAGCCGCATGAGCGAGGAGCGGGTCGTCGTGCTCCTGCAGGAAAGCCTCGGCATTTACGATCAAGACCGGTGCGATGAAACCGGCCGACACGCGCCAAGTGATCGTCGACACCACCGTACAGCCGAAGAACGTCATGTTCCCGACCGATGCCAAGCTCATCCAGCGGCTTTAGCCAGACGACACCTTCAGTGCATGGGACCGATCGCCAACAGTGGCTGCAGTGAAAGATGCGCGCTGACGTGTGCGGCGATGGCGGCAACCAAACCGTGCCGCCAATAAAGATATCCCCACAGGATGCCGGCGCCGCCATGCAGCATGATCTCTCGCAATGCTGTTGGGAATGAGGGTGTCAGCGCCGACAGATAGGGGAGGTGAAATGCTGGAAAGACAACCAGCGCCGTGAGGAGGATCGCTGCCCAGAAGCACCATGCCTGCTTACCCGCCACGCTGACCAGGAGCCATGCGATTATCGACATCGCGACGAGGCGGAATTCCAGTTCATCCAGCACCGCGAGACGGGCGAAATGGGCGATCCGTTCAAGAGCCGACGATCCCGCCACGAGTGCAATCTGTGCAGCGGGCGTGACGTCGCGGAACAGAATGGCATCGGCCAACGCCATGTAGGCGCCAAAGGCAAGGCCGGCACCGATAGCAATGACCAGCGGATGGGCGCCGCGCGGCAAGATCCGCAGGCCGAGACGCCGCCAGGACTGGCCGGTAGCCGAACCATCGCAAGCCGTCATCGCCGCACCTCCAGCGACCAACAGTAATCGACAAACCCTAAATAGAAAAACCCGCCGCGAGGGCCTAAAGAAGCCTGCCATGTCCCTCGGTCATCGCTTCCCTTGGCCAGTTAATTCCCCGGGCCAGTTTATTCCCTTGATCAGATCATAAAGCCCGCGCCTCTGGCGGAGAGCGCGGGCCGATCGGGGCTGTCGCCCCAATCTTCAGCAGGCGATGGAGGGCATCGCCTGCCGCACACATCAACATTTAGAAACTGCTAATGTTCCATCGAGGCTGTTTGATCGAAACGAAATCCGCTTCCAATCGCGGTTGTCGCTTCTCGGCATTGTAGCGGAACCCCACGCCCATACGACCGTTTTTCCACGAGAGAAACGAAGGAGTTCGCCACCATGGACTGGAACCGCGTCGAAGGAAATTGGAAGCAGGTCAAAGGCAAGGTGAAGGAACAGTGGGGCAAGCTCACTGATGATGATCTCGACCGCATCGCCGGCAAGCGCGATCAGCTCGAAGGCAAAATCCAGGAACGCTACGGCTTGGCGAAGGATTGCGTACGCCGAGACATCGACGAATGGTATGGCCGGCAAGGCTGGTAGACAGCTTTGAACCAATCAATTTTTAAGGCGTTATGGAATTGCGACGCCTTCGTTGGAGCGATCTCGGCGGTTTTCGACCGCCACGTCGAGTGCCGTAAGTCTTTACCAGTCGCTGCCTGATTGCCTGCGAGCGGTAGACCGCCGCCAAGGGCGCTTCAACTTGCGCCGAGCTTCGCAAATCCACATCGTGGCTAGCGTTCGAAGGGCTCGCCAAGCGAGGCGACGCCGTTCAGCCTGAGCAGGCGGCGGTCCGCCGAGATGATACCGAGCACGACGATCGTAACGAGATAGGGAAGGCTGGAAAGCAGTTGCGACGGCACGTCCAGACCGGTCGCCTGGGCGGCGAGACTCATCAGCGAAACCGCTCCGAAGAGGCAGGCACCCAGGAAGATGCGGCCAGCGAGCCACGTACCAAAGACAACCAGTGCGATCGCGATCCAGCCGCGTCCGGCAATCATGCCGTCCGCCCAAAGGGGCGTGTACACCGCTGCCGCATAGGCGCCGGCAAAACCAGCCATCATGCCACCAAAGGCTATTGCCGCGACACGGATGGCGATGACCGGATAGCCGATGGCGTGGGCAGCCTTGGGATTCTCGCCGATTGCCCTCACGACAAGGCCGACCCTCGTATAGGCAAACATCGCCCAGATCGCGAACGTCACGGCAAGGGAAAGCCATACGACGACGTCTTCGACAAACAGCCTGCCGACTACCGGGATTTCCGAGAGGCCGGGAAAGGCAAGTTTCGGGAGCCCCTTGACCGTCAGGCTCTCGTAGCTTTTGCCGAACAGCGCCGAAAGGCCTTGGCCGAGGATGCCGATCGCAAGGCCCGTGGCGACCTGGTTTGCCCTGAAACCGAGTGCCAGCACTGCAAAGACGAGGGACAGGACGGCGCTGCCGAGGCCGGCGGCGACGAAGCCCAGCAGGTGTCCACCGCCGTGGTAGACGACGATGAACGCGAGCACCGCGCCGAGGGCCATCAGGCCCTCCACGCCGAGGTTAAGGACGCCGGCGCGCTCGACCACCAGCTCGCCTAGTGCGGCAAGCAGAAAGGGGGTTGCGGCTGCGAGCATGCCCGAAATAATGAACTCGACGGCGTTCATGGCTGGCTCCGGAGATGGGGGCGGCGCCACTCGATGCGGTAGCGCACGAAGGCCACGGCGACGAGATAGGCGAGCAGCAAACTGCCTTGGAAGACGCGGACGGCGGCGATCGGCAAGTTTGCCGACACCATCGCATTGTCGCCGCCGATGTAAAGGACGGCCATGAAGAGCGCAGAAAAGATGATGCCGACCGGATGCAAGCCGCCGAGATAGGCGACGATGATGGCCGCATAGCCGTAGCCGGTCGAGATCGAGCGCTGTAACTGGCCGAGCGGCCCCGCGACTTCCGCGGCGCCTGCCAGTCCCGCCACGAAGCCGCCGATCAGAAGCGACAGCCAAATCGCACGCGCTTCGCTAAAGCCGGCGTAGCCGGCCGCGCGCGGGGCAAGGCCGCCGACCTGGAGCTTATAACCCATGAAGCTTCGCTGCATGAAAACCCAGGCCGCCAGCGAAAGCGCGAGTGCGATGAGCAGCGAGACGTTGACGCGGGTACCCGCGATCAGGGTCGGCACCATCGCGTCGTTCTGAAACATCACGGATTGCGGGAAATTGAAGCCGGCCGGGTCCTTCCACGGGCCGAGCAGCAGGTAGTTGAGGACTTGCGCGGCAACGAGGCTCAGCATCAGGGAGACCAGGATCTCGTTCGCATTGAACCTGACGCGCCAGAAGGCGGTGATAGATGCCCAAAGCGCACCTCCGACGGCCCCGAGAAGCAGCATCAGCGGCCAGATCCACTGCCCGGTCGCCTGCGGAAACCAGACAGGGATCGCCGAGGCGAAAATAGCGCCGAGGATGAACTGGCCCTCCGCGCCGATGTTGAACACTTTTGCTCGAAAACCGATCGCCAGCCCCTGCGCGATGAGGAGAAGAGGCCCGGCCTTGAGCAGCACCTCCGCGAACGATGCCCAGGACAGGAAAGGCTCGAGAAGCATCGCGTACAGCACGGTCGCCGGATCTCGGCCTATCAGCACATAAAGGCCCAGATTGAGGATGATCGCCATGCCAAGCGCGGCAACCGGGGCCAGCATGGCCGCGACGAGCGAGGCATGCTCCCGGCGGACGAGCGCGGGGAGGAACGTCGCGGCCGAAATGTTCATGCAGAAACCTTCTCTGGCGAGGCATGAGCGCCGATCATGTATCGGCCGATGTCTTCGGGGCGCGTGTCCCGCGTGATCAGAGGCGGACTGAGCATCCCATGATGCAGCACCTGGATGAAATCGCAGAGTTCGAAAAGTTCCTCGAGTTCCTCGGAAATGACGAGGATCGCCATGCCCTCGTTGCGCAACGCAATGAGCCGCCTTCTGATGGCGGACGCGGCGCCGATGTCTACGCCCCAGGTCGGCTGCGCCACGAAGAGCAGTTTTGGCGAGAGCATCATCTCGCGACCGACGATGAATTTCTGCAAGTTGCCGCCCGACAGCGAGCCCGCTTCGGCAGCCGGGCCGGAGGCGCGGACATCGTGCTGGCGGATGCATTCGCTGGTGAAAGCCGTCGCTCCGGCGTTGTCGATGAGGCCGTGCCTCACGAGATCGAAAGGATGGGCGGTAAGAACGGTGTTGAGCACGAGCGACATTTCAGGGACCGCGCCGCGTCCGAGCCGGTCTTCGGGCACGAAGGCGAACCCGAGTCTCCTGCGCGCCGCCGCGTCGAGTGTGCCTACGTCGCGGCCCATCATGTAGATCCGGTCGCGCTGTTCCTTCAGCATCGCTTCGCCTGAGATGAGCGCGGCAAGTTCGCCTTGGCCATTGCCCGAGATTCCGGCTATGCCAAGGATCTCGCCTGATCGTACCGTGAGGCTGATGCCGGAGAGCGGCGTGGCAAAGGGGTCATCCGGCGTGTAATCCATGCCTATTATTTCCAGCCGCTTCTCCCCCTCGGGCATGGCCAACGCCGGCATCACCTCCGGCATGTCGCGGCCGATCATCATGCGGGCGAGATCGTGCGTATCGTGGTCGCGCGGGTCGACGGTGCCCGTAACGCGCCCTCCACGCAGGATGGTCGCCCGGTCGCAGATCGTGCGAATTTCCTCCAGCTTGTGGGAGATGAAGAGGATGGACACGCCCCGGTCGCGAAGGCGCCTGAGCGTTTCGAACAGCTTCTTCACCGACTGCGGCGGCAGCACCGAGGTCGGCTCGTCGAGAATGAGCAGCTTCGGATCCGTCATCAGGCAGCGGATGATCTCCACCCGCTGCCGCTCGCCGACCGAAAGCGCGTGCACATCGGCGAGCGGATCTACTTCAAGGCCAAAATCTTGGCCGAGAATGCGGATGCGCCCCGCCAGCTCCGCCTTGCTGCCGGGCACGACGAGCTGGATGTTCTCGACAACGGTCAGCGTCTCGAACAGCGAGAAATGCTGAAAGACCATGCCGATGCCCCTACGCCGTGCCTCGGCCGGCGAGGCAAGGCTCAGGAGCTCTCCGTTCCAGACGACGGTGCCCTCGTCCGGCTGTTCAACGCCATAGATGAGTTTCATCAGCGTCGATTTGCCCGCCCCATTCTCCCCGAGAATCGCATGGATCGATTGGGGCGCCACGTCCAGATCGATAGCCTGGTTGGCCCGGATCTGGCCGTAGCTTTTCGAGATGCCGCGAAGCGACAGAAGGGGCGGGGTCATGACTTACTTCGGCAGCGGTGTGGTGACACCCTTGACGTGCCAGTCCATCGCGACGATCTCGGGATCCGCAATCGTCGCCCCGGCGGCGGCGGCTGCGCTGCCGTCGGCCTTGGTGATTGGGCCTGTGAAGGGCGAGAAGCTGCCGTCGGCGATCTTCGCCGCCACTTCCTTGATCTTCGCCATGGTGTCGGCTGGGACATCCGAGTTCCAGTCCACGACCTCTACCACCTTTTCGGCGACGCCAAGGAAGGCGTTGGCGCCCTTGAAGGTTCCGGCGATATGGGCATCCACGGAAGCCTTGAAGAAGGGCGACCAGTCCGTCGCAATGCAGCCGAGATATTTCTTCGGCGCATATTTTTTCATCGACGAATTGAGGTTGAACGCGTAGACGCCAGCCTCTTCGCAGGCCGAGATGACCGAGGGCGTATCCTGCGCGTTCGAGAAGATCACGTCGCAGTTCTGCGCCATCAGTGCCTTGGCGGCTTCCTGTTCCTTGGCCGGGTCGAACCAGGAGTTCACCCAGACGACCGATACCTCGATAGCGGGGTTTACGGTCTGTGCGCCGAGCGTAAATGCGTTGATCGAGGTGATCAGCTCCGGAATGGCGAAGGCCGAGACCGAGCCCAGCTTGCCGGTCTTGGAAAGAGCTGCGGCGGCCATGCCGAGCAGGTAAGTGCCTTGGAAATACTTCGCCGCGAAGGGCGAGAAATTCGGCGCGGTCTGGAAGCCGGAGGCATGCAGCACGGTGACCCCAGGATCGCGGCGGGCGATCTGCAGTGCGCCATTCTGGTAGCCGAACGAGCCGGCGATCAGGAACTTGTTCCCGTCGGCGACGGTCTTGTTCATGATCCGGTCGGCGTCCGGCCCCTCGGCGATGTTCTCGATGACGGTGATCTTCACCTTGTCGCCGTATGCGGCCTTGACCGGCTCGAGGCCGGCGGCGAGCGCATGGCCCCAGCCGACATCGCCGACCGGCGACGGGAGCACGAGCGTGATACCCAGCGGCTCGTCGGCCGCAAAGGCGGGACGGCCGCCAAGCGCGCCGGCAAGCCCCGTCGCGGCAAGGCCCTTCATTAGAGTTCTGCGGGTCAGGTAGTTCAGCATGTCAGTTCCCCTTTTTTAAGTTGTCAGAATTCCACCGTAGCAAGCGCGGCTTCCGCGTCCGCGGCAAGCCGGGCCTCGTCCAGCCCGGCAAACGCACCCTTTTCCCAGACGATGCGGCCGTTGATCATGGTCATGTCGGTTGGCATGCCGATGCCGACCTTGGCAATCAGGCTCAACGGATCGTGGCGCGTGCCGACATAATCCATGCGGCGCGTGTCGATCGCGAAGAGATCGGCGGCCATGCCGGGCGACAGTCGGCCGATGTCCTTGCGACCGAGAAGCGCGGCGCCGCCCGTTGTCGCATAGCCGAGGAAATCGGCCGGCGCGGGCACCGGATGAGCGCGCGTCGAGGCCGCCAGGCATTGCAGCATGTAGGCGGAATGGATGCAGTGCATGAGGTTGGAATTGTCGTTCGAGGCGGCACCGTCGCAGCCGAGACCGACGCGCAGGCCGAAGGCGGACATGGCGGGAATATCGGTCACCTGCGCACCCACCAGATAGACCGGCTCCGGGCAGTGCGAAACGCCGGTGCCGCTCGCCGCCATCACCCGCAGTTCGTCATGCGTCAGCTCCCAGCAATGGGCATAGAAAGTGTCTTGGCCGGCAAATCCGAGTTCCTCGAGATAGTCCACCGTGCGCATGCCATGGCGGGCTTCGATGACCGGGCTTTCGCCCTCGCCGACATGGGTGTGCATCTGCAACCCGCGATCGCGCGCCAGCGAAACCGATTCCACGAAGGTTTCGCGGTAGCAATTGACCGGCTGGCAGGGAGCGACGACGACCTGGCGCATGCTGAAGGGGCTGGTGTCGTGATAAGTGTCGATGAGGCGAGCGCAGTCGGCGATGAATTCGTCCGTGGTCTCCAGCATCTCGTCCGGAATGGTCGAGCCTTCCGACTTCGGCAGCGTGTTGCCGCCGCGGCCCGCGTGGAAACGCATGCCGAGAAGATCGGCCGCTTCGAACTGCCGGTCGATGAGCCGCTTTCCGGCATGGCGGGGAAAATTGTACTGGTGGTCGAAGGCCGTCGTGCAACCGTGCTTGATCATCTCTGCCATCGCCGTGACCGAGGCGTGGTAGAAACAATCCTCGTTGAGCCGGGAGAAGATCGGATAGATCCGGTCGAGCCATTCGATGACCGACAGCTTCGTCCAGTCGAGCTCGGCACGGTTGCGCACGAAGCATTGGAAGAAATGATGATGGGTGTTGACGAGGCCGGGATAGACGAACCAGCCGTCGGCGTCCTGCACGATGGTGCCGGCCGGCAGTTCGCCTCTGTGCAGGCCTTCCCCGATTGCCTCGATCCGCGGCCCATTCGTCAGCACATCGACATTGCGCCGGACGCTCGGACCCCTGCCGTCATCGATGATGACCGCCGCGCAATCTTTCAGGAGATAGCCGGTCATCTCAAGCCTCGTCCGGGCATGGTCGCGGTTCGGGCTTCAGCTCGTGCAGCCGGTGGATACCGGGCATCTCGATGAAGTTGTCGAGGCTGCGGAGCGCTCGCGACCAGAGCCGGATCGTGGGATACGGGTCGAGGGAAACGCCTCCGTCGGGCGAGAGCGCGACATAGGGAAAGCAGGCAATGTCGGCAATCGTCGGCCGGTCGCACGCGAGAAACCGATTGCCACGCATTTTTTGTTCGAAGAGGCCGGCTTCCAGTTCACGCAGTGCCGCTATGCCATTGGCCTGAAGCGCACCGATGTCACCGGGGCGCAGCAGCATCTCGTGCAGGCGCGCGCCGCCGAGGCTGGCGGTCAGCCTGTGCGAGAAGGAAAGCCATTGCTGGATGCGCGCCGTCTCCTCGGGGGCGCCGCTGCCGAGCCAGGCCGGTGCTGCCTTCGCGGCGAGATAGCCAAGCATGGCGGAAGATTCGGTCAGGATCAGGTCGCCGTCCTCGAGGATCGGGATGGAGCCTCCCGGATTAAGCGCCATAAGCTCGGGGCGGCGATGCTCGGCGCCGGGATGGAAGTCGACCGGACGGATTTCGAGCTTCACGCCTGACAGCGACGCCATCAGGCGCACTTTGTAGCAACTTGGGGAGAGGACGTAGTCGTAAAGCCTCATTGTGCCACCAGCTGCGCGCCGTAGGTATAATTGTGGCGTTTCAGCCAGCGGCGATAGGCGACCGAGGTCAGGTCGGCGCGCGTCGGGATTTCCATGCCGGGATCGAGTGGCAGAAGCCGCGGGATCTGGTTTTCGAGGATCGAGCGGTCCTGCAGGAAAATCGTCTGCTGGAAATGGATGAGGTCGGTCAGTGGGGTCTCGTCGTCGAAGAGCGCCATCCACGGCCAGACGTCGCAGAGATCCTCGGCAAGCGGCTGGACGAACAGCGCGATGACATCCCATTCGCCTGGGCGCGGCGGGCAGGTCTTGTAAAGGACCGAGCAGGTCGGGGCCGGCACGCGGTACATATATTCCGTCGTGATACCCCCGCTCGCCGATTTCGCCGCCTGCGGCTGGTAGAACTTCACCTGGGTTGCCCAGACCTCGTCCTCTTCCTCGCGGATCTCGACCTTGTAGTCTTCGACCTCGGTATGCGGCTCCGAGCCGAGGATATCGGTATGGACGAAGGGGAAGTGTGCGATGTCGAGGAAGTTCTCGACGGCGCGGAGCGGCGAGCAGCGCACCCGCACCACACCGACATCGACGAAGCGGCGCCCGGGCTGGTCCGCCTCGGGAATCGGAAAGACCGGTTTCTTGGGTTCACCGAGTGATGACCAGATATGGCCATAGCGCACCGAGACCGGCAGCAGGCGACCGTTTTCGCCTGTCACTTTCGCCGCGCCATTGGCGTCGAGCGCAACCTTGATCGGCGCGCCCATCAGGGTGGTCTCGCACCCATCGCGGTCGAGCTGGCTGAAAAGCCCGACCGGATACCATTCGTCGCGCATCGCATCGTCGTTCATGACACGGCCTCTTTCGCCTCGATCCGTTCGGCCATGCGGCGAAGGCTCTCGGCGGCTCGCGAGGCGGCAATGCGCTCGGACGCACCGCAATCGGCTGGAACAAGGACATGGACCAGCGTCTCGCCGGTCTCCTGCGGGACGGGCAGCAGGCGGATTGCCGGCGCGCCGGGCGCCTGCCAGACGAATCCTTCAACGGCGGCCTTCGTTCCGGCAGCCGCAGAGAGCGCCGAACCTCCAGCACGGACCGTCAATGAACGGAGCGGCACGTAACCTTCGAAAAGCGGCGGCTTGCCTTCAGGCTCTCCATCAGCGACCCAGACGATGCCGCCTGCCTCTTCGACCGAGCGGGTCGCAACGCGAATCGTCTCCGGCGGCGTGAGATTGGGATGGGCGGGAATGCGCAGGCACCGACCGGCCTGCGAATAGGTCCAGCCGTGATAGATGCAGGAGAGCGCCTCGCCGCGCACGAAGCCATGGGAGAGGCGCATGCCACGATGCGGACAGCGATCCGCCGATGCCGCCAAGCGCCCCGATTGGCTTCGCCAGAGGGCAACGGGACCGGCGGGCGTCCGCGCCGGCATTGCCTGTCCTGTCGGCAGATCCTGGGAAAGGGCGACCGGCACCCAGGTGTCCGTCTTGTCGGACAGCATGACCTTACTTTCCGTACTGATACCACTGTTTGCCGGCCAGAGATGCCAGCACAAGGAGTTGGCGAACCGCTCGATAGTCTGACGTATGCATAATTATTTCGCAACTGCAATATTGATTAAATTAAGTGCAGACGGACGGTAACCACGCGCAAAGCCATGTGTTTTTTGCTCGACAGGCGCGCGGTCGATGGTCTCGACCCAGACCTCGATGGGCCCGAGCGAACATCCCATCTCCATCATGTCGATCAGTTCCGCCGCACCGGCAATATCGAGCTCGATGCGATCGGTACTTGCATGAGTGACATGGTGCGCGAGACCGAGCTTGGTCGCATGGCGCATGATCCAAGGCAGGAAGGACGCCGGTTGGAGCTGGCCGCGAATGGTCATCCGCTCATGGTGCTGACCTTGCTTCATCAAGAAGGACCTCGCGGCTTTGGTATCATGGTCAGCAGCATAGCGTCTGACCGAACGGGCGGAAGTGGTAATCGACGCGTGCAATTGCAGCGGATCCATACGCGAATGGCTGCGAGGGGCGAAAGGGCATAAAAAGCCAAAGCCGAATGGTTAGAGCCGCACCTGGCCGGACTGGTGCGGTGGCGGTGGCGCTCGTGCGATATTTGACGTCGAGGTCATGTCCGTTCCTCTAACGAATCGTTGAAATGCTCAGCAGGCAGTGTGGTGTAGTGAGCGGCCGATGGCTTCACCGGACGCCTGTCTGGCGCCGACTGTCCTGAGTTGGCAGCTCGGGTGGTGGGATGTGCGCTGCCGCTCTGGGTTAGAAGCAGCGCACGTGGGCCGGAGGCAGGGATCAATCCTACTGGGAAATGGAGCCGGAGCCGCGGCCCGAAGGCGTGGCTGGCGCCGCGTCTTAGCTCGCGGTGCGAATCACGCCTTTTCGCGCATCGCTGATGGCGAGCCAGATGGCCGAGACGGCGAAATAGAAGGCGCCGAACGCCGCATAGGGGGCGATGTTGGCGATGCCGACCGGGTCTGGTCCGTGGGCCATCAAGATCATGAAGACGCCTGCAAGGGCGGACTGGGCGCCGCTCAGGATCATCGCCCACTGGGCGCCGAAGGATTTCCAGCGACCAACGGCGGTGGCGAGTTGGAAGATGCCGGAGAAGCCGGCCCAGATGCCGAAGACGATCAGCACGCTGTGCATGCTGCTGCGAAGCGCGACAGCGACGGCGATCGCGGTGAGAATGCTGAAGATGAAGTTGAGCAGCTGCGATTTGTTGCGGCCGAGGCCACCGCTGCGCTGGGCATCGATGAAGTTGGCGAGCGCGTCCCAGGCCGGATAGCCGACGAGCATGATCGCGGCGAGCGGTGGCACGCTCTTGGCGACCGAGAAGGCAATCACGACCCACGCCGCCGAGAAGGCGAACCGGGTGAAATAATAGCGCTTGAGCCAGCCCGAGGCGGATGGGGCGGATCGGTGTTCGATCGTCTGCGTAACCATGTCGAGTCTCCTATTCATTGCCTATCAGCTAGAAGACGGATCATCGGCACGGAAATCGTTTGTTCAAATACCAGCAATCCAGCTCGGATATTCCTCGCAGGAATCCCTTGATCATCAGTCCCTTGCCGCGAGGGCGCCGAGTTCGTCTGTAATCCGCGAACCCCCGCAAGATCGGCAGAGAAGGCTCCGTGCTAACCAGGTGTTTTATTTGCATTGGTGCTCGAACGGACCTAAAAAGCCAGAAACCCTCGCTCTTATGGGCACATGTTGGGGGAGCGGATGCATCTTCGAGGGCTCGATCTCAATCTTCTGGTTGCGCTCGATGCGCTCCTCACCGAAAGGAATGTCACCCGCGCCGCGGAGCGCATTCACATCTCTCAGCCCGGGATGAGCGCGGCGCTGCGGAAGTTGCGCCACCATTTCGCCGATCCGCTGCTAGAGCAAATCGGCCGCAATCTCGAGTTGACCGCCAGGGGCCGCGCGCTCGCCGACCCTGTCAAGACTATTCTCTCTCAGGTCAGCGAGCTTAACGATCAGCCGACCAGCTTCGATGCGTCGGCCGCGCGACGTGTTTTTCGGATTTCTGCGACAACCTACTGCTGCGAGCTTCTGGCCACGCATTTGATATCTCGGCTGCGGGAGATCGCTCCGCTGATCAGCGTGCAGTTCGAGGAGCTGTCGGCGGATACCGCAGACCGCATTCTGGACGGTCAGATCGACTTCGCGATCACAATCTCAGCCAGACTGCTCGACAAGATGCAGGCCTATGACGAGTTCATACGGTCGCAGAAACTATTCACCGACAAATTCGTTGTGGCGATCTCCAAAGATAATGCGCACACCGCCAAGACCATCACTTTCGACGAGCTATGTGTGATGGGATATATCGAGATTCGGTTTGGCGGGGTGATCGCTGGCGTCGCTGAGCAGCTTTGGCGCCAGCAGCCTAAGCAACCGCACACATGCGGGTGGCTGCCGAACTTCCATCTCACTTTGAATACGGTCGGCAGGACTGACATGGCGACGATCCTGCCGTCGCTGCTGGTTGCGATGCAGAGCGACCGCTACAATGTGAGGGCGCTTCCAGTGCCCTTCGAGATGCCGATCATCGAGGAACGGCTCTACTGGCACCGGCGGAACGACAGTGATCCCGGCCATCTATGGATGGAACGGACGCTCGAAGAGGTCGCTGCCAGTTTCATAACTTGAGAACTGACGATCACGCGACGCCTCAGCGTGATCTTCCAGAGATCATCGCGCCAAGCGAAAGCTTGTGCGATTTTGCCGCCGACTGCCGCATCACCACCGTGGCGAAAACCGCCAATTCGCCAACAACGGTCAAAGCGGCCAGTAGTCCGGCAAGCTGAGTTATAGCAGTGTATAATCGCCACAGGCCGGTGGATTTGGACAACAACCATGGAAGCCGAGCCGGGGGGCTAGCCGGCAACAACTCGCCATCGGTCATGCGCGCACTCGCGTCTGTCAGTCGCCAAGTCTCCCCCCGCGATGGCCCGTCATCATCCGGGAAGCATACATCGTGGGCGAGCGCTTACCCGGCATATTGGCTTCGAGAACGATCTGCTCGACGAACCCCTGGTTCGTTTCGAATTCAATGCACTGATCAAGCTTGTCGACTATCCAAAGCATGTATCTGTCCCCCACATTCGGCTTTTTCTTGTCATAGCCGCAATCGTCGAGTGGAATTTCTTGAGGAAAGGCCGAGATCAGCATGATTTTCGGTTTTGGTAAATCATAGCACTGTCCTTCATATGAATAACCAACAATAATGCCACAGGAAAGAAGTTTCCCTTCCCTTGCTGCCTCTTCGAGTGTTACTAATGTTGATAAAGCAATTTTTCCAAACTTTCGCGTGTCGAGTACAATGTGGTACGACATTCCTGTAGGCAATGGAAACGGCGGTAGTGTAATAAGCTTCTTGAATATTTCTTCATCAGATAATATATTTCTTCCTTTACCTCTTAATTCTTCTACGATTTTCTTAACTTCTGCGTTTGCTTTCTCATCTTTTTTGGGATCACCCGTCGACATGTTTGACGAAATACTTGTGTTTTTTGTGCCGACGGCCTTTGAGCTCCCTGGGAAAACGAGACCACCACTCCCGGGGATGCCGTAGAGCCTTACTTGGCTGGCGTTATATGCGCCATCGGGAAAGGTCAGTGTCGGTCGGTGAAAATCGTCGCTCATGTCGTTACCCTCCGTTGCAATCACCAATTCATAAAATTTCCCGCCATCTGAAGTTCTCTTCGAAGCTTGCCGCTATCGCCGGGCCGACGCGGTCGGACACTTCGATGATGGTGGAGGCTGCGATTGCGAATGTGAGATGGTCGGCATCGAGGCGCGTCCACGCGCGCGCGAGCGAAAGCGCGACATCGTCGCGCGCCTTGATTAGCTCGGTCTTGAAAAGGAACGGACTGGCCCGGAATGCATCGCCCGTGAAGTTAGAGATGCGCCGCATGTCGGCTTCACTAACCTGCCTGATGTCGAAGCGAAGCAGGCGCTCGTCGGCCAGGCCCTGCCGCACCAGGCCGGCATGGTAGAGATCGACCAGGGTATCGAACACCGCTCCCGTGAATGGGCGAGACCGGTCATGAATCTCTTCGGTCACTTCCGTCATCTTGCGCGAGTTACTGGCGAGGCGGATCTGTCGGTCGCCCGTCAGTTCGGCGATGCGGTTGAGCTCGTTGAGGACAAGCAGGTTTGCCTGGCTGTGCCGTAACAATCGATCCATCCCGCTGTCGAAATGCAGGAACGAAAGCAGCGAAATAAGATCGGCGTTGGCTTCGTGGAACGGCCCGAAATCGCCGTTCTGCAGGCCCTGCGTGGGCACTCCGAAGAGAGAAAAGAGTATGGAGTGACCCATTTCATGCGCGATCACATCGAAGTTGAGGGCGTACGGATGGCCGCTCCCGTCGGCTCCACGCTCGCGGCCAAGCTCCAGATAGCCATACCCCGATTGCGCATTCTCCCAGTCAACCCAGGGAATGATCTCAAGCCGCTCGTATGTTTCGGCGAAATACCAGACAATCGGTTTGCCCAGATAGCTTTCCCAGATGTCCAGCACCCGGCTCGCAGCCGCGAACGCATGCGCTGCAAGGAACTGGCGCGACTGAAGAGCGAGGTGGTCGAAATGACCATCAAAGCCGGGTTCGGCGGGTGGGAAATACGCACCAACGAAGGGCGGCAGGTAGGCATACCCGTACGGCTGCTTGTCCAGCAAGGGATCACGCACGTATATGCGATGATCCTCCGGGCCCGGACGGATCAAACCAGGCGATGTTGAAATCCAGACCGCCTCGGGTTGCTCGTACCCAGAAACGTGAGGCGCTTGTGGGTATAGCAGGAAGCGTGTTCCGGCCGACATCCCCGCCCGACCGGCCACATCGAGCGCGTTCACCTGCGCGGCCCCTCTCATGGTCGGACACTAGCACGAAGTCTGCACTTCGTAAATTGCACCAAGTATCGCCGGCAACTCTGTCGTCAGATTGCTAAGCCGGCGTCCTCCAGATCTTGGGCAAACGCGACCGTCATTCTGAAATTCCTCAATTCCGCCGCCACCAATGCATTTTCTCGCACAAGTTGCAGAGCTGACAGTGCATCGCGCTTCTTTTGCTGAACGAAAGCTCCTGCGAGAATTTGCCGGCAGGCTTCGATATCATGGTCACTGGCTTCCCGTAATGCCTCGCGGACCATTCGCGACAGCGTACGTTCCCTAAAATTGAGGTTCCGCGCCGCATTCTCAAGCCTTCCTGACAAATCGGTGGAGATCAGGTTCCGCCTCCAAGCGGCGCGAACGGTCATTCGCAAATCAACCAAAGCGTGCGTTAGGGGCGAAAAATTCACCGCCTTCGGACCGTACAGCACTGCCACTGCGTCATCAGGCAGGAAAGCAAAGCGGCGGTACCATCGATAGATAAGGCCAACACCGTGCATGTATGGGTAAAGCTCGGCGGCTCGCAAGGCTCCCATGCTTCCGGCACCAATCACCGGGATGGCCTGGCTGATCGCCCACAGTATCTCCTTATGCCTCACTGCCGGCTCAGCCTGGAAGGCGCCGTCTATGATGACAATTGCAGCCGGGTCATAACGCTGCACCGCAGCTATGATCGAGCCTTGCACCGCGGGCGCCAGGCAGATCACGTCGGCCACCTGCTGTGCCTCTGGATGCGATAGCGTGGGGCCGGTGAAAACGAGCCGAGGTCGCATCCGGTCACTCCACCAAAGGGTACAATTGGGGGATAACTATCCTGACGGCCGACAGTCGGTTCCAAGGGCTGGTGTTGAGGCGGATCAGATACACGGCGTTGATTCCGCTTTCCTCCAGTCTCGCGAGAAGGCTACCAAGCAAGGTCTGCCCGCCCGCCACTCGATAGGCAGGCTGACGGGTGAAGCTCACGTCCTTGCGGCCGCCGGTGATCAGCTGGCGGTGCGCCTCGATAAGCTGCCAGTCGGGATATTTCGGATAAGACGCCCGTGTCATGTCATCGCGTGCACCAGAGATTGCCGCAAGCCGCGCCTGCGCCGCCTCGTGGATCGCTTGGACGGCAGCTGCCGCCGGATCGAATGCAGCGGCCGAGCCGTCGGCTGGCAGATGGAGCAATGCCGTCTCGCGAGGATTGCTTTCCATCAGATGGCACCAAATCACAGGCAGGCCAACAGGCGACGGCGCAAGCCAAAGGCCGACGATCATGTCCTTTCGTGCAAGTTCATCCAATAGGGCCAAGACCCTTGCGTCATCGATGGTCGCTGGATCGATTCGCTGGTGTTGCAGAAAACCATGTGTCTTGAGAGCGCGGGCGATGGCATCGCGTTCGACGCATTCCAATATTCCGTGTGTGATGGCGTCTGTTTCATCAAGCGCGGCCGCCAGTCCGGTTGTCGTCGGCGTGAAAATTCCGTCACGGGGGCTGGGCGGTACGAGATAGGCCGTGTGCACCAATTCCAGCGGAACGAAGTCACGGCCGCCGCCCAGCAGGTTCTCCGCCTCTACCCAAGCGTTTTCTCGGCCGCGCCAATCAGCAGGTGCGGGCTCTCGCAGCCACGTCTCAAATCGCCCGTAGGGTATTCCGAGTAACTTGGCCGAAGCGTAAGCTGCATCAAGATGTTCGATGCGCTCGGCGAAAAAGCTCTCAGCGGATTCCAAAATGGCCGATATGGCAGCGCGAGCCAGGCTGGCACCCTTTCCCTGCGCGACCGCATTTGAAAACGAGAACGGCCTCGTTGCCTGCACGACCGGGATGCCGACACGGTCCAGGCCGGTAATGTCCGCAATACGGGTGATGCCCAACGCTTGTCGCATCGACATCAGACAGGTCAGCGCTTCGTCTGCCGGAGGACCAATGCGCTCATATTGTTCCACTATCGGCTGGCCCGCAGTTCCGGCTCAGGGTTCACGACCAGCGGTTCGCCGGGCTCAACCGACTTCCTTGCCGCTTCGACACGGTCGTTGTAGCTCCGAAGCAGTACGGGCGAGAGATTTGACGCGCTGAGCGTCTCGTAGGCCGCGATGAGGATGGGCACGGCATTTTGCTCGGCTGCAGTATTGAGGCTCTTCTCAAGGGCAGCTGCCACCCGGCTGGCTGCCGCCCTGTCAAGGACGAGCAGTTGTGCAATTCGCCGGTGTAGTTCCGCCAGCCAATATCGGCTGCCACCCGCCTCGGCCTGCGCCACCGCCGAATGAAGCAGCGCAAGCGCATGACCGATCTCACCCGAGCGCGCGAGAAGTTCCGCCAGCATGCCGCAATAGACGGGCTCGTCCTCGGGTGTCTGCACTTGTCCATGCAGCCCGAGGCCCTCACGCATCTTGTCCTTGCCCCGCTCAAGTTGGCCAGCGTTGCCATCGCACCAGCCCTCGAAGATCTGTGCCGAGACGACTATCGAAGGCAGGTGATGAAGCGCGGTCAGCTGTCGCAGATCCTCAATCACGTCACGCAACGAAGCGAAGTCGCGGCGATAGCAACTCAGCATCGCGTCGTTGATACAGGCATGCGCAATGCTGCTGACATGGCCAGTCTGCTGCGCCAAGCGGCGGGCCTCCGACATGGAGCGGAGAGCGCTCGTTGCTCGTCCCGAAAACCACAGCGACAGTGCACGATGGGCCAAGCCGCACACGCGCGCGTCGTGCCCCCCAAAACGCGTGGCATTCGCGTGCCCCTGGCTCACGTCATAGAGCGGCAATCCAGCATCAATCGCGGCTATGCATCCGCCATGGTCTCCGCGATTGAAATCGACTGCCCACAAGCAGTGCCTGGCCTGAAGCTGAATCTCGGGGTCGTTAACCTCCTTCAAATCATTGACGACGGCCTGCGCCCGCTCGCCATCAACGACCGAACCCGTGAACCACCAACCCCAATAGATCGGGAACCACTTGGCGCGCTCCGCTATCGGCCGACGCCGGGTGATCATTACGCCGTCGTCATAGAGCCTGCGGGCGTGTTCGGAATTTGGTCCTTCGACGGCAGTCAGTATCGGCCCGAGCGCCACCATCGCCGAGAGCCGCAGCGCATCCCGTTTGTCATGATCAGAAACCTGCCCGCAAAGCGCAATGGCATGCTCGAGCAGCTGCCTTGCCTCAGCCATGGCCGAGCGGGATGAGCTTTCCATGCCGGCATTGACGAACTCGCCGATCGCTTCGTCAAGCAGGCCGCCTCGCTCAGCATGATCGGCAAGAGCTGCCGTTGTTAGCCAGCCAACGAGGCTGCGGTTGCCGCTAGCCACCACGTAAAGACGCTGATGCAGAGTCTGCCGCCGTTTCCGCAGTGTTCCATTGTAGATCGTCTCTTGGATGAGCGTATGCCGAAACGCGTACACTGTCGCTGCTGCGTGCCTGGCACGTACGAAGCCTGCCTCGGCCAGGGCATCGAGCGCCGCAGAGATTGTGCCCCGGTCAAATTCCGGCAAGAGCGCCGACAGCAAGTCCAGGCTGAATCTGTTGCCGGCGACGGCGGCCGCTCGCGCCACCTCACGGGCGCGGCCGAGAGGCTCCAGCCGGGCATCTATCACGGTTTCCAACACCGCCGCGCGGCCGAGCGAAACGTCCTGTGGCAGCTGCTCCGTACCGCTAGCGGCATTCTCCGCCATCCATTGGCAAACCTCCTCGATGAACAGGGGTACACCGCCGGTGACGCGCTCGACCAACTCTATCAACTCAGGCGCAGGCGCTCGCTTGCCTTGAGGCCACATCGTTGCGATTGCCCGCAAGGTGTCGGCATGCTCAAGGGGAGCGAGCAGGACATGCTTGCTTCTTTCGTCCAGCCAGTCGCCAGATCCCGGCCTCGTCGTTGCGATCAAGAGCACGGGGGAACTCGGAACCAGCTTTGCAAGTTCACCCAGCAGCTGCTTCGACGTCAGGTCGATCCAATGAATATCTTCAACGATCAACACCACTGGGCCACCGGCGCACGTTGCTTGTAACGCATGGCGCGCGGCCCAATCGGCCTTCTCCCGGATTGCTTCCGGGCCCATCTCATGGAAACCGGACCCCGCGCCTTCCACGCCGAGCAGAAAAGAAAAGATGTCGACGACTTCGGCGTCGTGAACGTCATGTGCGGCGAACGCCTCGGCTAGAAGCGCAGGGGTAAGTGCACGCTCGCCGTCGTCGAAATTGCCCAGCATCGCCTGCCGCAGTGGATACAGCGTCGAACGCGAGTCGCCTGGCATACATTGGAAGAGGAGCAACCTGTTGCGTTGGAAACGCGTTCGCCGGCGCACCTCGTGCAGGATGCGCGACTTGCCAATACCGGCTTCGCCCTCGATCACGATGACCTGGCCACGTCCCGAAACAGCTTCATTCCAACATTCATGGATCAGCTCGGCCTCATCCGTGCGGTCGATCAAGGGGCTGGTGAGGCGTCCGAACGCGAAGAAACGGTCTACCCCCCGTTTGTGGCTCAGCGCCTGCCAGACCTGCTCGGGTTGCGCGAAGCCTTTGATGACGTGAGAACCGCAGAAGCTAAATACGTGTGAGCGCCGTGTCAGATTGCGCGTCTCGTTGCACACGACGACGGTATCTGGCCGGGCGATTGCCTGCAGCCTGGTTGCCAGCGCAAATGCAGGACCGGTTACCGTGTCTTGCCCTACAGCGGTGTCGCCCTTCAGGATTAGCGTCATCGAGGTCGCCACGCCGACCCTTACATGCAGGTCGCTCCTCCCTTTCTCCGCGGCAAGGAGCTTGCACGCCCTGACGATCTCAAGTCCGGCGCCGATTGTCAGCGACGCCGCATCCTTCGCACCCAGATCGACTGGGAACACGGCGACGCCGCCGTCGCCGACCTCGACCCTCACGGTTCCGGAGCACGATACGATTGCTTTCTTGGCGGCCATTTGAAACGCCAAGATAAGTTCCTCAAAATCTTCGATGCCGAGCAGGCCGAGCAACTCGGTGGAGCCTACAAGATCGTAGCAAAGGGCGGTTAATACGCGCCGCTCGTGACGGGACTCGACGCCGTCGTCCATCAACCCCCTGCCGATCGGAAGGCGCGAGCCAGTCCCCGCCTTCGGAACATCAACTCGGCTCTTATGCGACATGTCACCCTCGCTGACAGGGCATACTATCAAAAGTATGACAGAGCACAAATTACAGAGCGGCGATCGCCGCAACCTGCGACGGCTGCTCGGGACCTCTCGCTTGCCTTCAGCTCGCGGCCCATGTTTTTCATCGCCGTCATGCGCTCGGCGATGGTACCCGTCGCCTCTTTGTGCGCCAGCGCAGCGCCTGCAATAAGCACGGCTGCTAACGTCATGGCCGCGAGCTTGAACACCCAAACCTCCCGTCCACGAGGGTGACCTGCCACTGCGTTAAGCGGCAGGTCTTGCTTGGACTACTTCACTGGAATCATCAGGTGCGCGTAGGGCGTGTCGGGGAACATGACATATGGCTGTGTCTGGTTTGGTTCGTGGGGATATAACGCCATGATTTCCGGTGCGTTCATGATCATGACATGGGGACCGTCATGTAGCCATTCGGCCCCTTCCGCCGGCTTGGTTGCAAAGGGGTCGGTATTGCTGGCTGCGTCGCCGCCCTTCAGCATGTAAGCGAAAGCGACCTTGCCTTTCGGCGGCTCGCTCTTTGACATGATCGCGTGCATCCACGCCATCCCGTTCTCATCTGTGCACATCGGATCGTCGGCGGGAGTTCCAGGGTCGTCCGGGATGCAAGTGAAGCCGTTCGTGCCCTTCCTCAACGTCTTCATCTCCCAATTCACGACGGCGGCATTTTTGCCGACAGCGTCCGGTGCTGCCGTAATCGCATTCTCAATCAACTGCTCATCGCTTTTATCAGCCGCAGGTGCGGGGAATGCCCAAGCGGCGGCAATAGCTGCCAGGACCACAGGGCTTGAATGGATGCGCATTTCCTCCTCCTTAGCGAGCGCAGATTTTGCCGGCGCGTTCGCAACGAGCACAGCTCCCGCTCTTTGGAGTTGGCTGCTGCCCTAGGACCTGGAACGCGCCGAATACATAAGATACTCCTCATATTACCGGGGGTCACTCAGGATGTGACGCCGGTCCGCCTGACGAGCGGCCGCCCGTCAGGCAGCCGGCCGGATGTTTTGGTTCACCCGGAAGAGGTTGTTCGGGTCGTATGTCTTCTTCAGCGTAGCCAGGCGCTCGTAGTTGTCTCCATAAGCAGCCTTGAGCCTTGCATCGCCCTCGTCATCCATCATGAAGTTCAGGTAGGCGCCACCCAGATCGAACGGATGCACCGCCTCCCAATAGGCCTTGGTCCAGCGCGTCACCGGCCCCGCTTTCTGTGGGTCCGGATCGATCCCTGCGATAACCATCGACCAGGTCGCATCACGGCAATTCCAAGCTGTCTCGTCTTTGCCGATACGATGGACGGCGCCATCGATCGGATAGAGATGCATGAGCGATAGCTCGCTCGGCGTCTTCGCCGCCTGCTTGAGATGAGCGTCAATCGCCGCGTCAGACAGTGTCTTGACGAAATCGCCCCGCCAGTACCACTGCATCCCCTTCGGGTAGAGCCCGTCGAACATGCTCTGCACGGCGGGATAGGGCATCGTTCCCATCCAATTGAACCAAGGCGCAGGGAGCGCATCGATGAGCGGGGCCAGCGCCTGTCTACCCTTTTCCTCCGGACCGCTATAGCAACACATCAGGAGACACATCCGCTTGCCCCAAAACTCTTCCGGAAACGGCGCGCTCGAGAGGACCGTCTTGAGCCCGAGGAAGATCCCGAGTTCCTCGGGCGCGTCCGGCAGGAACTCGCGATAACGCTGCATGATGGTACGGGCGTGTTGTTGATCAAATGCGATCGGCCCCGCAAAGACCATGTTGACCCGGTGAAGCTGGAACACAAAGCTGGTGACGACGCCGAAATTGCCGCCACCGCCACGCAGCGCCCAGAACAGGTTGGGGTCCCGTTCCTTGCTGGCGGTGACGAAGCTTCCGTCGGCAAGCACGACATCGGCCTCGATCAGATTGTCGATGGTCAGACCGTATTTGCGCGTCAGATAGCCGTGGCCGCCACTCAGCGTCAGTCCGGCGATCCCAGTGGTCGAGATGATGCCCGCCGGGACAGCCAACCCAAAGGCATGGGTGGCGTGGTCGACGTCGCCTTGAGTGCAGCCCGGGCCTACCCGCGCCGTACAGACGTCCGGATCGACGCGCACGCCGTTCATCGCCGACAGGTCGATCACCAGACCGTCGTCGCAGCTCCCTAACCCCGGTCCGTTATGGCCGCCGCCACGTACCGCAACCAGCAACTTGTTGTCGCGACCGAAATTCACCGCTGTGATCACGTCGGCGACGTCGACGCAGCGAGCGATGACCAACGGTCGCTTGTCGATCATGCCGTTGTAGAGCTTGCGGGCCTCGTCATAGTTCGCGTCGCCTGTGCGGATTACTTCGCCCCGCAGGCTTGCTGCGAATTTGGTGATGTCTTCGTCGTTCATGGCATTCCTCCCTACCGAACCTGTCGGCCGGTCGATGGACGCTAGCCCATCCGGTGCTCGCGAAAATGTCACATCGTCCAATTCTGTTGCCCGATCGTTCAGAGTAGGATCGCGCATATGCGCGCTTGCTCATATGGCCGTATTGCTGGATAGTTCGGATGTCCGGCCGAAAAATTCGTCATTCAGGGGGTAGTCGATCGTTTCCGGAGGTGTAGTGCATGGATGTCCTTTCCGATGTGCTCCGAGCCGTTCGCCTGACGGGTGCGATCTATTTCGATATCGACGCCAGTTCTCCCTGGGTCGGCGAGTCGCCGGGTACCGCCCAGATTGCCGCCGCCATCATGCCGGAGGCCGAGCACGTCATTTCCTTTCATGCCGTGATGTCTGGATCGTGCTGGGCTGCGCTGGGAGACCATTCTATGCCTCCGGTACAGGTTAACGCCGGCGATATCGTCGTCTTCCCCGGAGGTGCCCCGAATGTCATGAGTTCCTCGCCGGGGACGCGGGGCAAAGCCAACATGGCAATGTACTACCGGCCGGTAGACGAGAACCTGCCGTTCGCGGTGATTCATGGCGGTGGTGGAGACGAGCGGACCCGGTTTATTTGCGGGTACCTTGGCTGCGATGCGCGTCCCTTCAATCCGCTGCTCGCCGCGTTGCCGGCCATACTGTGCGCCCACAAACCTGCCGACGGCAGCAGCTGGGTTACTGACCTGTTTCGCCAGGCGCTAGCTGAGGGTGGCAGCGGGCGCGCCGGTGGCGAAACGGTTCTCGCCAAGTTGAGCGAATTGATGTTTGTCGAGGTCATCCGCGGCTATCTTGAGACCCTGCCCGAGGACTCGCGTGGATGGCTGTCCGGCCTTCGCGATCCGCACGTCGGCGAGGCGCTCCGACTCATTCACGCACGCCCTACGGAGGAATGGACATTGGACCGTCTCGCCCGCGCCGTAGGGCTCTCGCGCACTGCTTTTGCGGGCCGCTTTAGCCACTACGTCGAGGTCTCGCCCATGCAGTATCTTGCGCGCTGGCGTCTGCAGCTGGCGGGACGCCTGCTCGAACGGCCCGATGTCAGCATCGCGCAGGTGGGAGCTGAGGTCGGCTACGAGTCGGAGGCCGCGTTCAATCGCGCCTTCAAAAAGTTCGTCGGCATTCCACCTGGTACCTGGCGCAAGGGACGTTCGACTTTGCTGAAAGCCCAAAAGTTGGCGTCTGTCGTCGTTCAGTAGGCAAAAATGGCGCGTGTTCACGGCGCGGGCTGCGTGCCAAGCCGACGTCGACGCAGAACTCGAATGCCCGCTTCTGCCGGCAACCAACCGGCCGTCAGCGGACAGCCCAATTACTTGATCGATTCCAGCTTGGCGACGGCGGCCGTGAAGCCGGCCAGCGACACCGGAATGGTGACCGGCTTGCGAGTGACCGATTCCATGGCGATGTTCAGATTTGTGCCGGACTTCATGGCCTTGACGAGGTCCGCCGACAGCGGCGTGGCGGCATAGGCGCCGTTCTGGTCGCTGGTCTGGATCGCGAGGGTCGTCTTCTGGGCCTGGTCGATCTGGAAGGAGGCGCCGGACGGCAGGAACAGCCCGTGCGGCAAGGCAAGCAGCATGGCGAGGCCACCGTTGCCGCTGTCGCGGCGCACGGTCACGGTCAGCACGCGCTGTCCGGTCTTGGCTTCGGTCAGGTTCTGCGACACCTGGCATTGAAGCTCGGCGTTCGCAGAGCCGCTGGAGCAGTTCACCGCCCACGGATTGGCATCGGAAGGTTTCGGCTGGGCCGGCTTGGCGTCTTCGGCAAGGGCCGGTCCCGCTGCCGCCAAGGCCAGCCACAGGGCGCCGCATCCCGCCGCCACGCCAAGTAGATTAGCTTGCGCTAAAATAAATACCATGATCTTTTGTCGGATGCCTTGCATGTTTCCTCGCCCCACCAGGTATTCGCCTCGGTAGGGCTTGATACAACAGTCGGGACGGTTCCGAAAGCTGGGCCGGAGACAAGAAAGCCGACTAAGATACTGTGACCTTTCGGGCACACCACGCGACTTTGCAGGAAACTTCTAGAAATTTAAGGGCCAGAGACTCGCTATACAATAGAATTCGAGTAAGAATTTACACGGGGCACGTGTAGTCCCGGAAGGACTCGCCAGGGATGGGAACTACCGAGAATTCTCGGCAAGTTGGTGGGGCGGCGGCGCATGGGGAGGATTTCCACGTGCGCGCCGGCTATCGCAGTTTACGAATTGCAAGGTATCTGTGGAAGACGACGGCGCTTACGACATTGGCGATCGGCCTTTCCGGCATGGCCGCCCATGGCGACCCGAACGGGCTGTGGCAGCCGCAGATCCGCGCCATCATCGGCGCCGACAACAATGGCGGCAACGCCGCGCTCGAAGGCTTCATCCCGCTCAAGCAGACGGCCGAATCAGTGCTGTTCCTGGATGTCCGGGCCAAGCATGATTTCAAGGACAGTTTCGGCCAGGATGTCGGCCTCGGCATTCGCCGCATCGTCAACCCTGACCTGATGATCGGCGGCTACGCCTATCTCAACGTCGAGAACTATAACTCCAACCAGTTCACATCAGCCACGCTGGGCGCCGAGGCCATCACGCCGCATTTCGACGCGCATGTGAACGTCTATCTGCCAATCAAGGGCGACCACACCGATCAGTCGTCGAGTTCGGCGCTGTCGATGGTCGGCAACCAGCTGTTGGAGCAGATTTCGGTCCTCGACCATCGCGACTACGCGGCATGGGGTATCGAAGGCGAGATCGGCGCGCAGGTGCCGGTCAACCTACCCGACAAGCATTCGCTGCGGCTGGACATCGGCGGCTATCATTTCGAGGATCCGCACGACAACGACCACAGCGTCACCGGCGCCAAGGCGGGGTTCGAATACACGATCGGCGATGTCTTCGGCAGCGGCACCGAGCTGGTGCTCGCCGGCGAGGTCCGCAACGACAATCACGACGATACCCAGTTCGCCGGCAGCGTGCGACTGAACATCCCGTTCAATCCAGGCCACGGTTCGGACAATGCCGACAGCGGGGCCGACAGCGGGCCGGAGCCGGTCTATCCGGTCAGCGAGGGGCTGCGCAAACGCGTCAACGAGCGGGTGCGCGGCGATATCGGCGTCAGGATCCAGTCGCAGGAACTGAACGGCGGATCGACGACGCGCGTCGCCATCAACGCCGCCTCCAATGCGGCCTTCGGAAAATTCTACTTTGCCGATGGCGGCTTGGCGGGCGCAGGCACCCAAGCCGATCCGACAACATTGGACGATGCCGTCACCAAGGCCGGCGGCGGCGGGTTTGTGGTAGCGCTCGGCGGCAACGGCAATTTGACAACCGACGGTGTGACGCTCGCCGATGGCCAGACCGTCATCGGCGGCGGCGAAAGCGTCACCGCCAAGCTTTTTGGCGGCGGCACCAGCACCTTCAACCTGGGCGGCAGCGACGGCACGATCCAGGGCACCAACGTCGCCAACCCGGTCATAACGCTGGGCAATGGCAACACGCTCAACGGCATCACCATCACCGGCGGCGGCGATGGCATCCTGGGCGACAACATCACCGGCGCGACGCTGACCAATGTCACGGTCACTGGCGCGGGCGGCAACGGCGCCGACTTCACGGGCAGCTCGACCGGCATCACCGGTTCCAATTTCACCGCGACCGGCAACGGCCTCGACGGCCTGCACATCGAAGGCGACGGCACCTACAATTTTACCGGCACGACATTGCTGCAGGGCAATCTCGACGACGGCCTCGATATCACCGGCAAGGGCACCTACACCTTCGCCACCGTCAATGCGAAGGACAACGCCGACCGCGGCATCACCGTGCAGGGCACGTCAACAGGCGGCACGGTCACCACCACCGGCGGCGCCATCTCCGGCAATGGCGGTATGGCTGTCTTCATCGATCCGATCACCGCGCATGTGGTGCTGGATTCGATCGACCAGAACGGCGGTCCGGCGGGCGTGGTGCTCGATCAGGTCTCGGGCAAGTTCACCGTCACCGGCACGACCACGACCAAGAACACGACCGGAGTGGCGATCCAGATCACCAATTCGCCGGCTGAGATCCGCTTCGGCGGCGATGTGACGATCCAGGCGCCGAATGCGGGCGGCATCGACGTCTCGGGGATCAACGGCAAGATCGGCTTCGGCAACGTCTACATATCGGAGCTTGTCAGCGGCAATACCGGGCTCGACCTGTCGGGCAGCACATCGACATTCACCGCCCTGCTGCTCGACATCACCGGCGCCGGCACATCGACGGGCATCGACCTTTCGGGCGCCACCGGCGGATCGGTGGCCATCGGCAGCGGCACCATCGCCGTCGGCACCGGCGTGCAATTGGGCACGCATGGCGCGGCGGGTGCGAGTGCGAACACATCGTTCTCCTTCGGCGGCGGCACGATCACGGGCACGGTCGCATCACTCGACGCGCGCGGGCTGAACCAGACGCTTGGGCTCTATGCGTTCGGCCCGACCGACCTTGTCGGCCCACAGCTGTTCGACGTGCAGAACGTCATCTTCGTCGGCGCCGCGGCGACCGGCAGCGGCGATGGGTCGTCGCTGTCAAATCTCGCATCGGCGATCACCGCCAACAACAATCACGACAGCGACGCGATCTTCGTGCTGGTCAACAATCCGGCCAACACGCCGATCGACGCCGGGAGTGGTTTCACGCTGGACGACGGCCAGACACTGGGCTCGTTCGGCAACGGACGTAGCTTCTCGCTCGGCGGCATTCCGATCAACGTCACCGGCGACAATGTCGAGCACGACCAGATCGTCTCGGACCCCGGCGGCGGCGCGGCGACGCTGACCGCTTCCAGCGGCAACGTCGTGACGCTGGCCAACAATACGGCGGTGCTCGACCTCAACATTTCCGGCGGCGCCGGCTACGGCATCTACGGCAACGGCGTCAGTACGGTAACGATCTCCGGCGTGGATGTTTCCGGCGCAGGCATGAGCGGTGTGCTGTTCGACGGCACCAACACCGTTTCCGGCACCAACCTCGGCTCCAGCGGCAATGGCGGCGCGGGCCTGTCGATCCAGGGCGACGGCACCTACGCTTTCGGTGGCACGACGACCCTGTCGAGCAACGCTGGCGACGGCCTGCTGATCAACGGCAACGGAACCTATGGGTTCGGCGCGCTCAATTCGGACGGCAATGGCGGCAGCGGCGTCAGCGCGACGTCGACCGGCGCCGGCACACTGTCGACGACGGGCGGGAGCCTGTTCAACAACACCACATCCGCCTTCTCGGCGGCAAATATCGGGCTTGGCGTCACTCTTGGGGGTATCGGCCAGGTCGGCGGCACCACCGGCGTCAGCCTTTCGGGCGTCACCGGCAGCTTCAGCGTTGCCGGCCCGACGACAATCGACAGCACCACGGGCGATGGAATCTCGGTCAGCGGCAGCGCTGCAACGGTCGGGTTCAGCGGCGACGTGTTCGTCACCCAGGTGCTCGGCAGTGGCATCGCGCTCAGCGCCAACAGCGGCGCCGTCAGCTTTGGCTATACGGAAATCGGTCTCCCGGGCCTCAACGGCATCGACGTCCAGGGTGTCAACGGCACGATCAGCTTTGGCAATACCAACATTGGCGGCGTCGAGGCCACCGGGCTCGACCTGTCGGGCAGTCAGTCGACCTTCACCGCCACTTCGCTCAACATTTTCGGCGGCGCCACGTCGACAGGCATCGATCTTTCCGGCACCACCGGCGGCTCGGTGACAATCGGCACCGGCGCCATTTCGGCCGACACCGGCGTGCAGATGGGCACGCATGGCGCGTCCGGAACCACCGCCAACACGATCTTCTCGTTCGGCGCCGCCGGCGGCGCGACCATCACCGGCACGACGGCATCGCTCGACATGCGCGGCCTGTCGCCAGGCAGCGGCACCTATGCCTTCAACACCACGGTGCTCAACGGTCCGCAGCTGTTCGACATCGCCAATGTCATCTACGTCGGCGCCGCCAACACGGGCCTCGGCGATGGCTCCAGCGTCAACGACCTGATCAACGCCACCGCGGCGGACGCGCTGGCGGCCCCGGCCAACACCATCTTCGTTCTGGTCAACAACGGCGCCGGAAACATCAATACCGATTCCGACGGCTTTACGCTGGCCGACGGCCAATCGATCGTGTCCTTCGCCAATGGCGCTTCCGTGAGCCTTGGCTCGCCGCCCGCCAATGTCACCGGTGCGAATGTCATCAGCGGCACGCAGGTGCAGGACGACCCCTTCGGCAATGGCGGTGCGACGCTCAACAATTCAGCCGGCAAGACCATCGACCTGGCCAACGGCAACGTCGTCGAGAACCTCACCGTCAGCAGCTCCGGCTTTGCCATCTACGGATTGGGCGTCAACGGCGCAACGATCAACGGCGTGACGGTCAGCAGTGCCGGGATAGGTCTTTTCCTCAATAGCGTGACGGGCACGGTCTCCGTCGACGATCTTGACATCCAGAACGCAAGCCAAACCGGCATCGCGCTAGCCAATTCGAGCGCGACGGTCAATTTCACCGGCAGCACGACGATCGCCAATGCCGCCAATGTCGGGCTGTTCGCCAATGATTTCGACGGCACGGCCACCTTCGACGACCTCGACATCAGTGGCGGCGGCGGGGGCGTCGCTATCTGGACCGGCTCGAGTGGCACGCTGACTTTCGGGGCCGCGAGTTCCATCACCAATACGGGCGATGTAGCCTTCAACATCAACGTCGCGACGCCCAACGTCACCTATAATGGTACGATCAACCAGGCGACGGCGGCCAACGCAGTCAAGATCTCCGGCCTGACCGGCGGCAGCGCCACTTTCGCCGGCAAGATCACCGCGAGCACCGGTGCGGCCAACGCGATCGACTTGAGCGGCAATGGCAGCGCAATCAATTTCACCGGCGGGCTCGACCTCACCACCGCCGGCGGCGATGGCATAAACATCAGCAACAATGCCGGCCCGGTGACGTTCTCGGGCGTGACCACCGTGACGCTGGGCGCGTCCGCCAACACGGCCGGCATCAATTTCAGCGGCACCAATGCCAACGTCCTGTTCGGTACCACGACTATCAGCAATGTCGGCGCCAACCAGACCGGCATCGACTTCAGCGGATCGTCCACGACCGCCGGTTTCGGCCTGACCACGATCACCGGCACCGGCGACTTGACCTCACGCGGTATCGACCTGTCGTCGACGACGGGCAATAAGACTGTCACCTTCCTGCAAGGTTCCAAGATCGACAATGTCGGCATCGGCGTCGACCTGTCGTCGGGCCTCAGCACCGCGACCACTGCCAATGCCACCTTTACCTTCGGCGACGGCGATTCGACCGACGGGCTGGAATCCTTCATCATCGCGGCATCCGGTGGCTACACCGTCAACACCGTCGGGCTGGATCCGACGAAGGGCAGCTACGATTTCGACGACGTGTTGTTCACCGGCAGCGCCAATCTGGCCACGGCGCCCGGTTCGGTCACCCTGGTTTCGCAATCGGGTGGCTTCATCGCGGCCGGCACGACGGGCAATCTCAGCACGGGCGTGAACTCCATCTCGCTCGCCGCAGCCGATGCGCTGACCGGCGCGCAGAACTTCGTCTTCGTCGGCACGATCGATCTCGGCGCCACCGCCTTCACGCTCGACTCAGGACAGACCATTGCCGGCTTCGGCAATAGCAGCGTCGTTTCGACCGGCACGATCCAGCCGGCCAATGTCCAGGGTAATCTCGGCGCCACCGGCGGCAACATCACCGGCGACGAGGCCGTGGTCAGCGGCACGGCCAATCTCATGCAGCTGCTCGGCGACAATGCCGTGCGTAACACCGCCTTCGACTTCAGCGGCGCCACCGGCGCTGCCTTCCTCATCGACCAGGGCGCGGTCGGCTTCAGCAATGCCAGCGGCATCACCATCGAAGGCGTGACGATCAGCAATGTCGCGGTGGGCCAGAGGGCCGTCCAGGTTGCCGGCCTTGATGGCAATCTGTCGGTCATCAACAACAACATCAACGTCGCCGGTACCCTGCTCGACGTGAATGGCGGCACCGGCACCATCTCGGTCTCGCGCGGCTTCCTGCCCAACGCCGGACCGGCAGGCACGCTGACCGGCGGCGGCATCACCATCGCCAACCGCACCGGCGGCGCGGTGACCTTCACCGACCAGGTGACGGTCAATGGCGGCGGCGTCGCGATTTCGGGCGGCAGCGGGGCGGCGGCGGTCAATTTCAACGGCGGCCTCGCCATCACCGCATCGACCGCCACCGGCCTCAGCCTTGCCGGGCTGAACAGCCTGACCGTTGCCGATGCCGGCACGATGACGATCGACGGGACCGGCCAGACGGCATTGTCGCTGCAGGGCGCACTCGGCGCCGGCGGTGTCCATTTCGACAGTGTCACTTCGACCAACGCGGGCACACAGGGCGTGCTGATCAGCGGCGCCAGCGGCGGCGCGGTCGACCTCGACGCCGTCACCGTGACAACTTCCAACGGCGCCGGCATCGAAATCCTCAATTCGGCCGGCACCTACACGTTCGGCAACACGACGATCGACAATTCCCAGTCGTTCGGCCGCGGCGTCAACATCGAGAACGCAACCGGCGCCACGTCAGCCATCTTCGATGGCACGCTGGCGATCACCACCGGCACCGGCACCGGTTTGCGTGCTGTCGGTGGCGCCACGCCCGCCAATACGAGCTTGAGCTTCACGGGTGGCGGCACAAAGACCATCACCGCGCAGGCCGGCGAGGCCGTCGACATCACTTCGGCAAACGTCAACGGCACTTTGACCTCGACCAGCGCCTCCTTCGGCGCCGGCCACGGCATCAATCTGCAGAATCTGACCGGCTCGCTCGATCTCGGCACCGGCACGCTGAACAATTTGGGCGCGGGCGCCGCCTTCAATGTCGGCTCGGGCACCGATCTCAGCGGCGGCAACGCTGATATTTCCTACGCCGGCACCATCGTCAGCGCCGGATTGGGTGCAGCCGTCTCGATCCAGGAACTGACCGGCGGCTCGGTGACACTGTCAGGCAATCTGAGCGATACGAACGCTGCCGGCGGCGGCAATATCGTCGTGGCCAACATCAACAACGGCACCGCGGCAACTGTCGCCTTCTCCGGCCTCAGCAAGCAGATCCAGTCGGGTGCGACCGCCGGCGTCAACCTGGTCGGCAACACCAATGGCACCATCGATTTCAGCAATGGTGGCCTGGCCATCAACACGACCAGCGGCGTCGGCTTCGCCGCCCAGGCCGGCGGCACGATCAGCGTGGCCGGCACCACCAACACAATCACGTCGACCGGGAACGCGCTCAGCCTCAACGCCGTGACCGTTGGCAGCGACATCAACTTCAACTCGGTTTCGACCAGCGGCGGCGTGACCACCGGCATCGCGCTCACAAACGTCGCTTCATCCGGCGGTGCCATCAATCTCGGCACGGTCGACCTGCAAGGCATCAGTTCACGTGGTGTGGACGTCACCGGCACACTCGGCGCGGGGCTCAATTTCAACTCGTTGAGCATCGGCCTAACCAGCACTACGGCCGTGGCCTTCGACCTCAATGGCGCCGCCATCAACGCGCCGATCACGGCCAATGATTTCGATGTCACCAACACGATTGGCGCCGGCACCTCGATCGGCGTCGACCTGCGCGGTGCCACCGGCGGCCAGGTCGTGCGCCTCGGCGACGCCGTTGCGGGCGGCGCCAGCTCGAGCATCTCCGGCGTCAACACCGGCGTGTACCTCGACAGCGCCACCAACCTTGCCTTCACCTATGGCGACGGCGAATCGGCGACCGACCAGAATTCGACCATCGGCGCCACTGTCGGCATCGACGCCTCCAGCGCGCCAGCCGCAGGGACTTACAACTTCCAGGATGTCAACTTTGCCGCCAGCCCCGGCCTCGGCTTCGGCGTCGGCAAGATCTATTTCGTCGGCGCCAGCGCGACCGGCGACGGAACCGGCCGCGACCAGAACAATCTGGCGACGCTGTCGACGGCGGAAGCGGCGGCGGTAACGAGCGATGTCCTGGTGCTGGTCAACGACGGCGGGACCATCACCGCGACAAGCAGCGGTGCGGACAACACGCTGGTGCTGGCCACCGGCGAGCAGGTGCGCGGCTTTGGCAATGGCAACATCAATCTGGCGATGACGGTGCCATCCACTATCCAGCTTGCCAACAACAACATCTCGATCGTCGACGCCACGGCCGATGGCGCCGCCACGCTGACGACGAGTGCCGGCAGCAATGCCATCACGCTCGGCGCCAGCGGCAACTTCATCGACGGCTTCACTCTCGACGGCAGCCCCGCAGGCGCGGCGCGGGGCATCAAGGACAATGGCGGCGGCGCTTCCGGAAACATCATCAGCCACATGACGATCCGGAACTTCGCCACCGCCGGCGTCGAGATCACGCCGTCGACCAGCACGGCGATCGACCATGTGACATTCGCCGGCAACGCCACCGACGTCATCGTCAACGCGCTCAACACCACCATCACCAATGTCAGCAGCACCGGCGCTACCGGGATCGCCTTCGATATCCGCAACACGACCGGCACCACGACGCTGGCCAACCTCAACGTCACCACGGCGTCGACCGGCACCGGCATCGTCTTCGGCGGGGGGACCGGCCCGCAAGGCACGATCACCGGCGCCAATGTCGATGTCACGGGCGGCGCCGGCGGCGGCATCAAGGTTACCGGCGGCAACGCTGCCATCGCGTTCGATGCGGCGAGCTTCGTTGCCAGCACGTCGGGTGGCACGGCGGCCACCATCGCAAACCGCGGTGGCGGCAGCTTCGCCTTTGCCGGCGCGGTCGTGGCGAATGGCGCGGCGAGCGGCATCAGCGTTTCCGGCGCGACGGCGGCCAACACGGTCAGCTTCACCGGCGGTGTTGATTTCGGCAGCAGCTTGGTGCTGACCGGCACCGCCGTTTCGATCGACAACAATGCCACAGCCTCGACGGTCAGCTTCTCCAACCTCGCCATCGCCACCAACGGCACGACCGGCTTCAGCGCCAGCAATGGCGGCACAGTCAACGTCACCACCGGAACCGTGAGTTCCACGGCTGCACAGGCCGTCGCGCTGAACGGTGTTGCTGCCGGGGTCACGTTCACTTCGACCAATTCGAGCGGCGGCGCCAATAATGTCAACCTGACCAACGTGACCGGCACCGTCGCCCTCGGCTCGGGCACGCTGACAGGCGCGACGGGCACGGCATTCGTGGTTTCGGGTGGCTCGGCCAATGTCGACTACAACGGCACGATCAACCACAGCGCCAATGCGGTCGCGATCAATGTCCTTAACCACACCGGCACCGCCGGCGGCGCCAGCACGATCTCCTTTGACGGCGCCATAACGTCGAACGGCTCCAGCGACGGCATCAGCCTGACGAGCAATGGCGGCACCAACGGCACCAATATCAACTTCACCAGCGCGCTGACCATCAACACCTCAACCAGCAACACCATCGGGTTCAACGCGACCGGTGGCGGCACGATCAGCGCCACCGGGTCGGGAAGCACGATCAATTCGGGCAACGCTACGGCGCTCAATGTCGCCAACACGACGATTGGGGCCAGCGATCTGACGTTCCAGAGCATTACGTCGAATGGTGGCAGCGCGACCGGCATCATCCTCGACAACACCGGATCTAGCGGCGGCCTGCATGTGACAGGTGTCGGCACGACGGTCGGGAGTGGCGGCAGCATTGCTAACAAGACGGGCGCCGACGGCTCCACCTCACAAGGCGTCGGTATCTATCTCAACAACACGACAGACGTGCAGCTTGCCAACGTGCAGATGAACGACTTCCAGAATTTCGGCATTTTTGGCAACAACGTGGCCGGGATGACGCTCAATCAGGTGGTCATCAACGGCACCAACGGCACGCTGCAGGGTGGCGTCGGCGAAGGTGATGCCTACTTCACGGGCCTGACCGGTTCTGCGACCGTTACGAACTCCACCTTTACCGGTGCGGCCTATGACGCCTTCCACGTCTTCAACAATGCCGGACAGACCCTCAACAGGATAACCATCACGGGCTCGACGTTTGCGACGCTGACGGGCGCAGGAAATCTCTCCAACGACGCGCTGGTCTTCCAGGCGACGGACGGTGTGTTCAACGCGACCATCCAGGGCTCGACATTTACTTCAGCGCGTGGCGACCTGTTCCAGATGGACCTCCACGGTGGTGTCAGTTCGGATCTTGTGTTTGGCGGCGGAACGGCATTGCTCGGCAATAAGCTGACCAACAACAATGGCAACATAGTTTCCGGCGGCGGCGGCATCACGATCAGCTCTGGCGGCGCCGGCGACCACGCCAACCTGACGTTCAACATCGCCCACAACACGATGCGCGACGCCCTTGGTTCCGCTCTCGGTATCAGCTCAGGCTCGGGAACCGGTTCGTTCACCGGTACAATCGATTCTAACACGATCGGTGTCGCAGGGGTAACGGACAGTGGGTCGGCACAAGGGTCCGGCATCGGATTCGTCACCGACGGCGGGGCCGCGTCGAGCGTGACGATCACCAACAATGCAGTCTATCAATATAACAATTCCGGTATTTTCATACAGACCGGCGACGCCGCGAATGGCGGCAACGCCCAACTCACCGCCGTCGTACAGGGCAATACGGTCAGCAATCCCGGCACGTTTGGCACCAATGGCTTCTTGCTCAACGCCGGCACAGTCACAAACGATGCACAGACGGTTTCGCTGACCCTTGGCGGCCCAGGGGCTTTGACCAACAACTTTGCCGGGTCCGGTGCAAACGGAGGCACGGATATTCGTCTTCGCCAGCGTTTCAACGTGCATGTCGGGTTGCATGCGGGCGGAGGCTTCAGCTACGGCGGTGCGCCAACGGATACGGCAGCAATTACAAGTTTCGTCCAGACGTACAACGCTGGTTCTCCGACGGTCAGCGTGGTCACTGGTCTTGCGGGCAGCGGATTCTTCTCGGCGCCGTAGCGCAGGGCTGTCGATGGCATGCAACGAATCGGACCGGCTGGCGCCAGCTCGATTTTTGAGCTGATCGGTCAAAAAACATAGTGACGTTTTGTTGAATACTAACTGTTTGTTGAGTGTCACGTAGAATAATATCTATATAGCATTTATGAGACAGTATTACTGATAGATTTCTACATTGGCTCGTGTATAGTCATGAATGGAAATGAGGGACGCTGAATGTCAGAGCCGTTTCTGTCTGAAATCCGCATGCTGTCGTTCGTTTTCGCGCCCAAGGGTTGGGCGTTATGCAACGGCCAGCTTCTTCCGATCAATCAGAACCAGGCGCTGTTTTCGTTGCTCGGCACTACGTTCGGCGGCGACGGGAGAGTGAATTTCGCGTTGCCGGATCTGCGAAGCCGTGCGCCGATACATGTTGGCCAAGGACACACACTGGGAGAACGAGGAGGCGAACAAGAGCATACCTTGTCGATTTCGGAGTTGCCGACACATCCTCACCTGGCAAACGCCACCAACGGTAACGGGACTACCCCCACGAATTTTGGAAATTTCCTCGGCGCCTTCAACAATGGCTACCGTCAGCCAGCCAACTTGACGTCGCTGCATCCAGCTAGCATCGCCAATGTTGGCGGATCGCAGGCGCATTTGAATATGCAGCCATTCCTAACGCTCAGCTTCTGCATTGCCCTGCAGGGCATATTCCCATCGCCGAACTAAAGGAAGCGCGACCATGGCACAACCCTATGTTGGCGAGATCCGCATGTTCGCTGGCAACTTTGCTCCGGCCGGCTGGATGTTCTGCGAAGGCCAACTTTTACCGATCTCGGAAAACGAGACCTTGTTCCAGTTGATCGGCACCACATATGGCGGAGATGGCGAAGCGACCTTCGCATTACCCGACCTGCGCGGCCGCCTACCCATCCATCAGGGCAATGGTTTCATTCTGGCTGAAACCGGTGGCGCGGAATCGATCACACTTACAACCAATCAAATTCCAGCGCACTCACACGGGTTGTTGGCATCAACACAGACTGGCACGTCGGCCAACCCGGGAGGAAACGTTCTCGATCAAACCACCGGGACGATCTTCATGTACATCGATGGCCAAAGCCCCGATGGCGCAATGGCGGCAACCATGGTGTCGCCAGTCGGCGGCAGCCAACCACACGACAATTTCCAGCCCTATCTCTGCGTCGATTTCATCATCTCGCTGTTCGGAATTTTCCCGTCGCCGACTTAAGAGGACCGCCATGGCCGACCCGTTCATCGCCGAAATCCGCATCTTTCCGTTCAATTTTGCGCCCAAGGGCTGGGCATTGTGCGATGGGCAGTTGCTGCCACTGTCGCAGAACACGGCGCTGTTTTCTTTGCTCGGCACCACCTATGGTGGCAACGGCAAGTCCACCTTTGCCTTGCCCGATCTGCAGGGCCGCTCGCCGATGCATCCGGGCCAGGGACCGGGCTTGTCGCTGCATGACCTAGGCGAGACAGGCGGCTCGGAGACGGTCACGCTGCTCGAGAGCGAAATGCCGGCGCACTCGCACAATGTCATGGTAGGAACCCAGGACACGGCCGATGTTCAAGTTCCAAGCCCCTCGAGAATTCTTGGCAAGTCCGGCGGCGCGTTTGCTTATGTTCCCGGATCGCCAACACCGGCGCTGACACCGATGAGCGACGGTACGTTGACAACGGCCGGCGGCGCCCAGCCGCACAACAATATGATGCCGTATCTGACATTCTATTTTTGCATCGCGCTGGAAGGTGTTTTCCCGCCAAGAAGCTGAATTCCGAGCCAACAGGGCAGGACCAAGACCATGGCCAAGAAAGCAGAACCAAAGTCGAAAGCCCCCGCCGCGAAGATGCCGGCGGCGCCTAGAGCGGCTTCCAAAGCCAGGGCAGGCGGCGGCCGGCCCAGCGTACCGCTCGCCTATCAGCACATGCCGGCCGGCTCGTCCTTCTTCGAGCTGTCGCGGCTGATGGTAGTGGGCATCGATTCCGCGGCCGGGCGCCTGATCCAGAAGGCTCAAGATGCGCCGAACGGGCCATGGCCCTCCGCCTGGTCGATCATCGCTCCAGGAGCCTGGGTGATCATGACCGCCGGCCTGACCAAGGACGGTCGGGTGGCGGTGATCGCGCAGCCGTCTGGTACCACCAAGCTGTCCTTCATCACCGAGGACGCAAACCAGATCGGCCCGATCGACAAATGGACCGCGCCGATGGAAATCGGCGCGCCGCCCGGCGCCACTTCCTACCAGAAGCTTTCGATGGCCAACGATGCCGACGGTCGCATCGAGGTGTTCCTCACCGACAATCAGGGGCGTATCTGGTGGATCTACCAGAATCCGGACCAGATCGTGCAGGTGCAGAAAACCATCACGCCGCCCGGCTCGACGACGCCGATCGTCGTCACCGTCGACGTGCTCGCGCCGCCCGCCAAGATGTGGAGCGATTGGATCCAACTGACCGGGCAGCTGGTAGCGATCACGGCGACCCGCCAGGCCGACGGCCGCATTGCGCTGTTCGGCATCAATTCGGGCCTCCATCTCTATCGCTGCCAGCAGGCGAAGCCGCAGGCACTGAAGGTCGCCGACTGGACGCAATGGGTGCAGATCGACACCGGGCAAACCGGTGGGTTCATCGAAATGGCGCCGGTGGTCGGCCCGCTCGGCGCCACCAATCTGTTCGCCTTGACCCAGAATGGCCAGGTCTTGCACACGCGCCAGAAGCCTGCCGGATCGGACAGCTGGACGCAGTGGGCAACGCCCGGCTACAGCAGGGTGTCCAAATACACACTTGCCGCGGGCATCCAGGGCGACGGCGACATCGTACTGGTCGCATCCGACCAGCAGCTTGTCCACTCATTCAACGCCCAATATGATGCCGTCACCCAGAATTGGTCGGGATGGCGCGACTTCAGCATGTCTTCGCTGCGGACACGGCTCTCGCTCGACTACAATGCCGATGGCCGGCTCGCTTTGTTCAGCCTGCTGCTCATGCCGGACGGTACGAACGGGCTGTGGACGATCTCGCAGATGGGCATCGACAGCTCCGAATGGGAGTATGGCTGGACGACGCTTGCCGACAACAATCTCAAGCAGATTGTCGTGGTACGCGACCTGACGCCGCCGGTCTGAAGGTTGATTTCCGGCAGCGTGACAGAAGCGAAGCAGGCACAGCCCCGTCCAGTCTGGCCCCGGTCTGATAAGGCCGGGCTCGGCTTCCGTATAGCGACGGATGCCGACATGCTCTTCCTGTCGCGGCTCTACGCCTCGGCGCGCATGGAAGAACTTGCCGTGACGTCCTGGACCGACGCGCAGAAGACGGCGTTCCTCGACATGCAGTTCCAAGCGCAGCACGTGCATTACCAAAGACACTATCCCGAGGCCGACTGGCTGGTGGTGGAACGCGATAGCAAAGACATCGGCCGGCTTTATATCGAGCGCTGGCCGAGCCAGCACCGCATCATTGACATTGCCTTCCTGCCGGAACATCGGCGCAAGGGCTACGGTACGGCGCTGTTGCGAGACCTGATCGACGAGGCATGGTTAGCCGGCAAATCAGCATCGATCCACGTCGAGAAAAACAATCCGGCGAAGCGGCTCTATGTCGAGCTTGGCTTCGCGGTCGTCGAGGACAAGGGCGTCCATGATCTGATGGCCTGTGCGCCGCCGGGGGGCTGGTATGTGACGGGCTGAAGGCATGCGGGGTTGCAGGTTGGTTCTGCCGCGATCCTTCACACCCCCCTCTGGCCTGCCGGCCATCTCCCCCGCAAGGGCAGGGGAATCGCATATGAGTAAGAGTAAGTCTTGCGTTGAGTGGAAAGGTTGATTCTTTAGGGGCCTTCTCTTTGAAGAGGA
>NZ_JAMYSC010000019.1:0-118610 GCF_040321755.1 Mesorhizobium sp. M0276
CAAGCATTTACTCGTCCATGTAAATCTTGGGACACCCAATGTCTAACAAAATGGCTCAACGCCGGGCGCCGTCAAACCCACGGCGCCCGCCACTCGATAGTCTGGTCGTCAAAGTGCCTGGGGAGGGCCGATGGACGGTGCGGTTCCGCTCTTCCGGATGGAAGGAATATCCAAGCGCTATGGTGGCGTGCGGGCGCTGGAAAAGGCCGAACTTTCGGTCACGTCCGGCAGCATCCACGCCATCCTTGGCGAAAACGGCGCCGGCAAATCGACACTGATCAAGGTCATGGCGGGCGTCGTCGCGGCCGATGAAGGCCGAATGACACTGGATGGCCGCGAGGTGACTTTCTCGTCGCCGGCTGCTGCCAACCAGGCTGGCATCGTCTGTATCTTCCAAGAGCTGTCGCTGGTTCCAGAACTCAGCGTCGCCGACAACATCGTCATCTCCGATCCGCCCAAACGCTTCGGCATGATCGACCGCAAGGCGCAGCGCCGCATCGCGGAAGAGGCGCTGGCGCGCGCGGGTGCGGCCGACATTCATCCGTCGGCACTGGTCAAGGACCTGCCCTTGTCGCGGCGGCAGATGGTCGAAATCGCCAAGGCACTCGCCAGAAAGCCGCGCATCCTGATCCTCGACGAGGCGACGTCGGCGCTGACGGCGGCGGACGTCTCGAACATCTTCGCGGTGCTGAAGCGGCTGCGCTCGGAAGGGCTGGCCCTGCTCTACATATCGCATCGCATGAACGAGATCGCCGAATTGGCCGACCAGTGCACGGTGTTCCGCAACGGTCGTAACGTCGCAAGCTATCCGGCAGGTTCGAAAAGCAACAATGAAGTGGTCGAACTGATGATCGGCCGCGAATACAGCCATATCTTTCCGCCGAAGCCTGCCGCCGTGCCTGCGACCGCCGCCCCCAGGTTAGAGGCGCGCAAGCTCTCGTGGACCGACCGGCTGGACAATATTTCATTGACTGTCAAGGCCGGCGAGGTGGTTGGCCTCGGCGGCCTTGACGGCCAGGGCCAGCGCGAATTGCTGCTCGCCTTCTTCGGTGTGCTGCGCGGCCTCAGCGGTCAAATCCTGATCGACGGCAAGCCGGTCACGATCGCCAGCCCCGCGGCTGCGCGCGAGGACGGCATCGGCATGGCGCTCATTCCCGAGGACCGCAAGACCGAAGGCCTGATGCTGCCGATGACCGTGCGCGAGAACCTGTCTTTCGCAGCCCTCGACCGGCTCTCGAAAGCCGGCATCATCGACCGCGCCGCCGAGCAGCGGCTGATCGATGACATGGTCGGCCTTTTGGCGATCAAGACGGCGGGCCTCGACATTCCGGTCGCAGCACTTTCGGGCGGCAACCAACAGAAGGTTGTCATCGCCAAATGGCTGATGCGCCAGCCGCGCATCATCCTACTCAACGATCCGACACGCGGCATCGACGTCGGCACCAAGCAGGAGCTCTACCAACTGATGCGCAAGCTTGCCGATGCGGGTGCGGCGATCCTGTTCTATTCGACCGACTATGACGAGTTGATCGGCTGCTGCGACCGTGTGCTGGTGCTCTATGATGGAGCGGTCAAGCGCGAGCTGGTCGGCGCCGAGATCAGCGAGCGGGCGCTGATATCGAGTGCGCTCAACATCCATGGCGAGGACAGCCCCGTGAGCCTGGGAGCGGACGCATGAAGGATTGGCGCTACTGGCTTGCCGAGCAACGCGGAACGCTGCTGGCATTTGGCATCTTCATCGTCATGTTCGTCATCTACACCTCGAACCATCCGGCCGGTTTCACCGCCAATGTCGTGCAGACGGCGGCGAACAAGGGCGTGCTGCTCGCCTTCGTCGCCATGGCGCAGACGCTGGTGGTGATCACCGCCGGCATCGATCTGTCCATCGGCATGATCTTCCTGCTCACCAATTGCCTGGCGTCCTGGCTGGTGGTGGGCACGCCGATGCAGACGACGCTTGGTGTACTCGCCGTATTGGCGGTAGGTCTGCTGTGCGGGGCGATCAATGGCGCGATCGTCATTTATGGCCGGCTGCAGCCGATCGTCGCCACCATTGCCACAGGGGCCGTCTATTACGGCATCGGCCTGTTGCTGCGGCCATTTCCGGGCGGTTCGGTCAATGAGGATTTGGCCGACGCCCTGACCGGCCGCGTGTTCGGCGTGGTGCCGGCGAGCCTTGTGGTGCTGCTTGCCATCGTGCTGGTGATCTGGGTGCCGTTCAGCCGTTCGGTGCTAGGCCGCGCCGCTTACGCAGCAGGATCGTCGGAGACGGCGGCCTACATGTCCGGCGTGCCGATAAGGCGTGGCAAGTTCGCCGCCTACACGCTGGCCGGGCTGCTGGCGGCGATCGGCGGGCTGTTCCTGACCTTCTTCACCTATACGGGCGAGGCGGCCTATGCCAGCGGCAACGCCTACACGCTGTTTTCGATCGCCGCCGTGGTGCTCGGCGGCGTCTCGCTGTTCGGCGGCAAGGGCAGCGCCATCGGCGCGATCTTCGGCGCGCTGGCCTTCCGCACCATTGGCGACCTTTTGTTCGTCTTCGATTTCGATCCGCTCTGGCAGCCGCTGTTCCAGGGCGTTATCCTGCTGGTCGCCGTCAGCCTCGGCGCCTTCGCTTTGTTTCGGGTCCGCAACCGGCTGGAGTGGTTCCTGTGAGCGAAACGACGCTTGGCGGCATTGCCGGCCGCATGCCCAGATTCATCCGCCGCGCCGATCCGGCGGTGCTGACCGCCTTTGCCTGCATCGTGCTTCTGCTGTTCCTCGGCAGCCTCTATTCCAGAAGCTTCCTGTCGCCTGAATATCTCTTGCAGCAGCTCAAGGTCGCCTCGTTCCTCGGTGTCATCGCCACCGGCATGATGTTGGTCGTCCTGCTCGGCCAGATCGACCTGTCGGTACCCTGGTCCATGGCGGCGGGCGCGATGATGGCCTGCGCGGCGGCCGCCTATGGCCCGGCCGGGGTGGTGCTGGCGATCCCGTTCGGCATTCTCTGCGGTGTGCTGATCGGTATCGTCAACGGCATCGGCGTCGCCTACCTGCGTATCCCGTCGATGATCATCACGCTGGCCACCAACGCCGTCGCGCAAGGGCTGATGGTCGTCTATACCGGCGGCTTCTCGCCACAGGATTCGGCGACGGGCGCAATGCGCTACCTAGCGACCGGCTTCGCCATTCCGGGCGTTCCCAACGCGGTCATCATCTGGGCGCTGATCGGCGCTGCAATGGTGTTCGTGCTGACCCGCACCAGTTTCGGCCGCACCGTCTACGGCATCGGCAACCGCGAGCGCGCCGCCTATCTCTCCGGCATCGACACACGGCGCGTGGTGATGATCGCTTTCGCGGTATCGGGCGGGCTCTCCGCGTTCGGCGGCGTGCTGCTCGCCGGCTATGCCTCCAAGGCGGCGCAGTCGATGGGCGATGCCTATCTGCTGCCATCGATCGCAGCTGTCGTGCTTGGCGGCACCTCGATCCTGGGCGGGCGGGGCTCGTATCTGGGCACCGTCGCAGGTGTCATCCTGATCACCCTGCTGCAATCCATCCTGTCAGTCATGCAGATGCCGGAGGCGGGGCGGCAGATCATCTACGGCGTCGTCATCGTCGCCATGCTGCTGCTCTATGGCCGCGCGCCAGCAAGCCGCTGACAGTGGGTGAAAGGCCAGCACGGGCGCCAATTGGCGCCCCCGGCTCATTGCCCCAAGCCATCGTGGTGATGGGCGTCGCCGGCTGCGGCAAGTCGGCCGTCGGCATTGCACTGGCGGCCGCGCTGGGCGTTGCCTTTATCGAGGGTGACAGGCTGCACCCGCCGGAAAACGTCGCACGCATGGCCAGCGGCGAGCCACTCACTGATCAACTTCGTGAAGGCTGGCTTGACGCGATCGGCGAGCGCATCACTGCGTCGGTGGGGCAGGGCGAAGGAGTGGTTGCCGCCTGCTCGGCGCTGAAGCGCAGCTATCGCGCGCGCTTGAGCGGCTTCTGCCCTGCGATCGTCTTCCTCTATCTGCAGATCGACGCTGCTACGGCCAGGTGGCGTGTCGGCAGCCGCAAGGGCCATTTCATGCCGGCAAGCCTCGTCGACAGCCAGTTCGCTATCCTAGAGCCGCCGACGGCGGATGAGAGGGCCTTGACGCTCGATGCGACCCGCCCGGTCAGCGAACTCGTCAGTGCGACCGTCCACCAGCTACGCTGGTCGACTGCAGCCCGTCCCGCCCCTCCAACCTGATCGTAGGGCTCCGAACTCAGTTTAACAAAAGACCTGACGACAGCCAGTTCGGCGGTGTCGGCAGCTTTTGTGCCGTTCATGATAGGAATTTTTTCTTGATTTGGTGACCTCAGCTATGGTACATATTCGTCCATGGTGCTGATTTGCGCCAGTGACCCGCCGCACAGGCGGGTTTTTCGTTTCCGTCAGCCTACGCGACGGCGAAGGCTCAGAAAGAACCCGTTAATCCGAGTTCGTTGCCCTGAACCGGATCGTAGGCGACCAGCGGCCTGCCACCAGATGCGCGGCGAGTTTGCCCGCATCGGTGCCTTCACCAAGCACAGCGCGGGTGGCGGCGGCGTAAGCAGGGAATTCCTTGCGCATATGGCGCGACAAGCGAACCTCGATACGCGGCGGCAGATTGGCAGTCGGTGGTCTAGATCTGTGACGTCAGTTCGACGGGGAAATCATCATTGTCGGCATCGCGCATGGCGGCGAGGCTGCGATTGTCCAGCACTTCGGCGATCGCCTGCCGCACCTCCAGCATCATCTGCCGGACCTGGCAGGTAGCCTCGTCGCAGTCGTCGCAGCGCTGATACTGCGTGCGGCTGGCACAGGGGATCGGCGCCAGCGGCCCGTCAAGCACGCGCACGACATGGCCGATCTTGATTTCAGAGGCCGGCCTGGCGAGGCGATAGCCGCCTTCCTTGCCCTTGCGGCTCTGGACGAACCCGGCATTGCGCAACTCGCCCAGGATGGCATCGAGGAATTTCTTCGGAATATTGTTGGCCACCGCGATGTCGTTGACGAAGGCCAATTGGCCCAGTGGCAGGCCAGACAGATGCACGAGGGCCTTGAGGCCGTATTTGCCTTTTTTTGTCAGCATGCCCAGATCACCCCATTGAAGCCCCAACCACTCGCATCTGGCGACTGTTTGTGTGCAAATAATGACGTTTTTGCCGTGCGGCGATATTTCGCCAAAACAAGGCGCCGAATGGCATGCTAGGCGCAAACACGTTGATTGTTTGTAACGTTTTGCACGGATGATGCCGATACTTCACTGAAAACCGGGTTGCCGGAGCACAAAACGAAGAATGCCGGCAAGGTGCCGGCTTTCTTCATTTGCTCCGAATGTTTGTGCCGTCAGCGGCTGCCATAGGTCTGGTCGAGCAGGCCGCCGGCGGCGAAATGCTCCTTCTGCACCTTGTCCCAGCCGCCAAAAACGCCTTCCACGGTCAGCAGGCGGACGTCGGGAAACTGGGCTTTGTATTTGGCCTCCACTGCCGCGTCGCGGACCCGGGTGCCGTTCTGGGCGAGAATGTCCTGGCCCTCCGGCGTGTACAGGAAGTCGAGATAAGTCTTTGCCAGATCGCGCGTGCCATGCTCGTCGGCGACCTTGTCGACGATGGCGACCGGGAATTCGGCCAGCAGACTGACCGAGGGCGTGACTTGCTCGAATTTGTCGTCGCCATACTCCTTGCGGATGCCGCGCGTCTCGGACTCGAAGGTGATCAGCACATCGCCGATCTCGCGCTGCACGAAGGTTGTGGTCGCGGCGCGGCCGCCATTGTCGAAGATCGGCACGTTGTTGAACAACTTGGTAATGAACTCCTTCACCTTGGCGTCGTCGCCCTTGAAGGCTTCCTTGGCATAGGCGGTAGCCGCCAGATAGGTGTAGCGCGCATTGCCTGATGTCTTCGGGTTGGGGAAGATCACCTGCACGTCGTCGCGCACGAGATCGTTCCAGTCCTTGATATGTTTGGGGTTGCCGGCGCGCACCAGGAAGGACGGCAGCGAATAGAAAGGCGAGGCGTTGTCGGGGAAATCCTTCTGCCAGTCGGCCGAGACCAGGCCCTTCTTGACGAGGAAGTCGATGTCGGTGACCTGGTTGAAGGTGACGACATCGGCAGCGAGGCCTTCGGCGATGGCACGCGCCTGCGCCGAGGTGCCGGCATGCGACTGGTCGACGGTGACGCCCGGATGGTGCGCGATGAAGGCCTTGTTGATCTGCACGAACAGTTCGCGGCCGACATCATAGGATGCGTTGAGCAATTTGTCGGCCGACCAGGCTTGGGAGGATGCCAGGAGCAGGCCGGCGACGGTGGCGACGCCGAGGAAAAATCGCTTCATGAAAACAAGCTCCGGGTGCAATGGGTTTATGGTCGAACCATAGCTGTGGCGCGCGGTGCGCGACGAGGCACGCGAGACGGCTCTGTGGTTGTGCTGCGAGAAAAGTTATCGCCGAAACAGCCGGATGCCAGGAGTTTCTTCCAAAGAGAGACACCCTTCAGATCTGATCGTGGGCAAGAAGATTGCATCGCGATGCTGGGTCGAGAACTGGCTGGAATAGCGCTCGACCGAGTATCAAGCAGGCGGAAACAGCTTCCAGCGGCCGGGACGGAACGCCACCCGGCTTTTCTGCGCCGCGGGATGATCGACAGGCAGTTCGATTTCGACCCGCTGGCGCTCGCCACCGATCTCGAGTTCGACGCGGCGCGTGCCGGCGACGCGGCGGCTGGCGGCAACCGTGCCGGCGATACAGCCGCTGCAGCCGTCCAGCAATTCGACATGGTGCGGGCGGAAGTAAAGCGTTGCTTCGCCCGAGGGCTCGTTGGGCGCGGCAAGCCCGATCGGACGGTCGGCGAGCCAGATCTCGCCATTCTCAACCTTGACCGGAAGCGAGCTCGATTCACCGATGAAGCCGTAGACGAAGGGCGAGTTGGGCGCGTCGTAGATGTCGTCGGCAGTGCCGACCTGCTCGATGCGGCCCTGGCTCATCACCACGACGCGGTCGGCAAGCTCCAGCGCCTCTTCCTGGTCGTGGGTGACGAAGACGGTGGTGTGGCCGGTGGCGTCGTGGATCTCACGCAGCCAGCGGCGCAATTCCCGGCGCACCTGCGCGTCAAGCGCACCGAATGGCTCGTCGAGCAGCAGCACCTTGGGTTCGATCGCCATGGCGCGCGCCAGTGCCACGCGCTGGCGCTGGCCGCCTGAGAGCTGCGCCGGATAGCGCTTTTCGAGCCCGGAAAGCTGGACGAGGTCGAGCAGCTCTGAGGCGCGGCGGCGGATTTCCTGCGCCGGCGGGCGCGACGACCCGTGCCGGACCTTCAGGCCGAAGCCGATATTGTCAGCCACCGTCATGTGCCGGAACAGCGCATAGTGCTGGAAGACGAAGCCGACATTGCGCTCCTGGATCGACTTGTGCGAGGCGTCCTCGTCGCCGAAGAAGATATTGCCTCGCGTCGGCCGCTCCAGCCCCGCGATCAGCCTGAGCAGCGTCGTCTTGCCGGAACCGGACGGCCCCAGCAACGCGATCAACTCGCCCGACTTGATGTCGAGCGACACGTCATGAAGCGCCGGAAACCGCTCAAACTCCTTGCGTACGTTGGCAACGCGAACTTCCATGCAAATCCCTCTGTCAGTGCCCGCGCGTCGCGGCGATCTCGGCGCCGTAGCGCATCTCGAGAAGTGTTTTCAAGACCAGCGTGACGAGCGCCAGGCCCGCAAGCAATGAAGCGACGGCAAAGGCGCCGACAGCGTTGTACTCGTTATAGAGGATTTCGACATGCAGCGGCATGGTGTTGGTCAGGCCGCGTATGTGGCCCGACACGACCGACACCGCGCCGAACTCGCCCATGGCACGCGCATTGCACAGGAGTACGCCGTAGAGCAGCCCCCATTTGACGTTGGGCAAGGTCACGTACCAGAAGGTCTGCCAGCCATTGGCGCCAAGCGAGAGTGCTGCCTCCTCGTCGCCATTGCCCTGTTCCTGCATTAGCGGGATCAGTTCGCGGGCGACGAAGGGGAAGGTGACGAAGACGGTGGCCAGCACGATCCCGGGCACGGCAAACAGGATGACGATGCCATGTGCTTTCAGCCAGCTGCCGAGCAACCCCTGGGCACCGAACAGAAGCACATAGACGAGCCCCGAAATAACCGGCGAGACCGAGAAGGGCAGGTCGATCAGGGTGGTCAGGAAGGCCTTGCCCTTGAACTCGAACTTGGCGATCGCCCAAGCGGCGGAGATGCCGAAGACGATGTTGAGCGGCACCGAAATCGCCGCCACCAGCAGGGTCAGCCGGATCGCCGAGCGCGTGTCGGGATTGCCAAGCGCTTCGGTGTAGGCATCGATGCCCTTGGCGAAGGCTTCTTTGAAGACGATGATCAGCGGCAAGACCAGGAAAATGCCGAGGAAGGCGAAGGCGACAGCCATCAGCGCTACACGCGCTGGGCGACTTTCCGTGACCGCCGCCGACCGGCTTCCGTGGTGCGGTTCGTAGGAGTTGATCTCGGGATCAGGCATAGCGCTTGCGGCTCCATGTCTGCACGAGATTGACGACCAAAAGCATGACAAACGACAGAGCGAGCATGATCGCCGCGATCGCAGTTGCCGCGGGGTAATTGTATTCCTCGAGGCGGATGACGATCAGAAGCGGCGCGATTTCGGATTTGTAGGGTAAATTGCCGGCGATGAAGATAACCGAGCCATATTCACCGACGCCGCGCGCGAAGGCGAGCGCGAAGCCGGTGACGATGGCCGGCGCCAGGCCTGGGAACAGGACGCGGGTGATGATCTGCAGGCGATTGGCGCCAAGCGTGGCGGCGGCTTCCTCCACCTCCCTGTCGATCTCCTCCATGATCGGCTGCACGGTGCGCACGACGAAGGGCAAGCCGATGAAGACCAGCGCGATGACGATGCCGAGCGGGGTATAGGCGACCTTGATGCCGAGCGGCATCAGCAATTTGCCGATCCAGCCGTTCGGCGCGTAGAGAGTGGTCAGCGCGATGCCGGCCACAGCCGTAGGTAAGGCGAAGGGCAGATCGACCATGGCATCGACGATGCGGCGGCCGGGAAAGCGGTAGCGCACCAGCACCCAGGCGACCAGCGTGCCGAACACGACATTGACGGCTGCCGCGAGGAAGGCGGTGCCGAAGCTGATCCTCAGCGCATTGATGGTGCGGCGATCGGTGGCGATCGCCCAAAATTCAGGCCAGCCAAGCGCGGCCGAGCGCCAGAGCAGCCCGGAAAGCGGGATGAGGATGATGAGGGTGAGGTAGGCAAGCGAGAAGCCGAGCGTTAATCCGAAACCCGGAATGACGCTCGGCTGCTTGAATCGCCACCCCGCCTGCGCGGGTGCTGTGGTCATATCGTCCTGAATATCGACTTACTGAGGCTTGTAGATCTGGTCGAATATACCACCATCGCCGAAATGATAAGGCTGCGCTTTTTTCCAGCCACCGAAAAGCGGGTCGTCGATCGAGATCAGCTTGATCGGAGGCAGCTTGGCGAGATCCTCCGCCGGCACCAGATCGGGCTTGGCCGGGCGATAGTGGTTCTTGGCGATGATCGTCTGTGCTTCCTTGGAATAGAGCCAGCCCAGATAGGCTTCGGCAACCTTGCGCGTGCCTTTGGCGTCGACATCGGCGTCGACCACCGCCACAGGTGGCTCGGCCAGGATCGAGGTCGGCGGGTAGACGATGTCGAAATTGTCGGCGCCGAACTCGTCGAGCGCCAGATAGGCCTCGTTTTCCCAGGCGATCAGCACGTCGCCGAGGCCTTTTTGCGCGAAGGTTACGGTCGAACCGCGCGCGCCGGTGTCGAGCACCGGGGCATTGGCGTAGAGCTTGCCGACGAACTCCTTGGTCTTGGCCTCGTCGCCGCCATCATTGGCGTTGGCGTAGGCCCACGCGGCGAGATAGTTCCAGCGAGCGCCGCCGGAGGTCTTGGGGTTGGGCGTAATCACCTGGATGCCGTCCTTGACGAGGTCGCTCCAATCGTGAATGCCCTTGGGATTGCCCTTGCGCACGAGGAAGATGATGGTCGAGGTGTAAGGCGCTGAATTGTTTTCGAATTTTGTGCGCCAGTCGGGATTGATCTTCTTCGACTTCGAGACGATTGCGTTGATGTCGCCTTCGAGCGCCAGTGTCACCACATCGGCATCGAGTCCGTCGATCACGGCGCGGGCCTGGGCACCGGATCCGCCATGCGACTGCTGGACGGTGACCGTCTCGCCGGTCTCGGCCTTCCAATGCGCGACGAAGGCTTCGTTATAGGCCTTGTAGAGCTCGCGTGTCGGATCATAGGACACGTTGAGAATGGTGGTGTCGGCAAACGCGAAGCCGAGCGTGCCGAACTGGATGGATGTGGCGACCAGTGCGCCGAGCAGTTTCCTGAAATGAGGTCTGGTCATTTCTGCCTCCGTTGAACCCACGGCAAATCTACCGAACTGGTAGAAATTAGATGCATTGAATGTTGCCTTTTTTGCCCCTCTGGAGAAAATATTCGACGATCCCTTGCAGCATGGAGAAATATTTTCCTCCTGCGTCTCCGGGACGAATCCATGCCGCACACCCAGCCTATTTAGAAATGAGCAGCGTCGAGGCAAGGCTGCCGACAAGAAAGGATCGCGCGAGGCACCCCCCTCTGGCCGGCACGCCAGAGGGGGGTGCCTCGGAACAGGCATAGGTGAATGTCCTACTATCTGCCGAGCCCGGAAAGCCAATTGAATGAATCGCTTGGCTCGGTCTATTCGACGAACACCTTGACGCTGGCCGCGCGTCCCGCGGCGTCGATCACGGTCAGCGTCGAATAGCCGGCGCCATCAGGTTGCCAGGTCGCGGTGCGACGACGGTCGATGCCGGCGAGCGGCTTGCCGTTGGCCAGCCAGCGGAATGGCGCGCGGCCGCCTTGCAATTTCAGAACCAGTGGCGAGGCATCGGCCGAGTTGGTGTCGAGATCGATGCGGGCGCCGTCGGGCGGGAAGATGATAGTCGGCGCGGGTTCGGTCACTGTCGCCTGCACCAGGCCGTCCGACCCGGCGCCGAAGCGGGCGAGCGTCACCGGTAGGTCCTCGCGCCTGGGGCTGATCACGCCGGGCGGCCTGCCCGGCAATGGGACGGTGGCCAGGCCCGAGCGGACAAAACCCTCGAAGAGGATGGGAGCGGCCGAGACATAGCCGGACAGGCCCGGCACCGCGCCGGCGTCGGGGCGGCCGACCCAGACACCCAGCACATAGCGGCCGTCGAAGCCGACCGACCACGCGTCGCGATAGCCGTAGGAGGTGCCGGTCTTGTAGGCGATGCCGCGCTGCAAGGCGCCCTCGGGCGGCTTGACGCCCGACAGAATGTCGATGATCTGCCAGTTGGCCTGACCGTCGAGGATGGTAGCGCTGGTGCGCTCGGCATTGGCGGGCTCGGTGCCGTCATGCAGCGTGTGCGTCTTGCCGCCATTGGCGAGCCCTGTGTAGAGCTGGACGAGGTCGCGTAATGTTATCCCGACCCCGCCAAGGCCGATGGCCAGGCCCGGCGCCTCGTTGACCGGCAGCACGGGGCGGACGCCGGCCTGGTGGAAGCGCGCCATCAGACGCGTTGGTCCGACCGCGTCGAGCACGCGGATCGCCGGCACGTTGAGCGACAGTTGCAGCGCCTGGCGGATGCTGACGTCGCCCTGATAGCCCATGTCGAAATTCTTCGGCCGGTAGCCGGAGAAATCGACAGGACTGTCGTCGATCAGCGTTTCCTGCGCCACCAGCCCCTGTTCGAAGGCAAGACCGTAGATGAACGGTTTCAGCGTCGAGCCGGGCGAGCGGACGATCTTGGTCATATCGATCCAGCCGGCGCGGCTGGCGTCGAAGAAGTTGGCCGAGCCGACTTCGCCGAGAATATCAGCGGTGCGGGAGTCGGCCAGCACCATGGCGACCGACAGGCGAGGCCCAAGCTTGGCGGCCGCGTCCCTCGCCACCTGTTCAAGCCCTTCCTGGACGCTCTTGCGGATCGTCAGCTGCAAAGGCTGACCGGGAACCGCCTTGGGCAGCATCGCATAGGCGGCGTGTGCGGCGAGCGCCGGCAGCGTGCGGCGCAGCCCCGCCACATCGTCGAGGGCGGCACGTGCCGCCTCGCGCTCGGCGAGCAAGCCGGAGGAGACCATGCGGGTCAGCACCCGGTCTCGAGCGGCGTGGGCGATTTTCAGGTTGCGGTCGGGCCGCCGCTTTTCCGGCAGCTGCGGCAGGGCAACGAGCAGGGCGGATTCCGACACGGTAAGCCGCTTCGGCTCCTTGCCGAAATAGGCGAGGGACGCGGCACGCACGCCTTCCAGATTGCCGCCATAAGGGGCCAGCGTCAGGTAGCGCTCGAGGATCTCGCGCTTGGACAGTCGCCGCTCGATTTGGATGGCGCGCAGCATCTGCTTGATCTTGGAGCCGAGGCTGCGGCTTTCGCGCGGCTCGATCAGCCGGGCAAGCTGCATCGACAGGGTCGAGCCGCCGGAGACGATGTGGCCGCTGGTGGCGAACTGGCCGGCAGCACGGGCCAGCGCCAGCACGTCGACACCCTCATGATCCCAGAAACGCTTGTCCTCGTAGGTGACCAACATGTCGATGAATTGCTTGTCGACCTGATCGAGCCGGGTTTCGAGCCGCCAGTAGCCGTCCGGAGTGGCGAAGGCGCGCAACAGCTGGCCGTCGCGGTCCTGGACTTCCGTCGAGACCGTGAGTTCGGCAGGCAGCGGTGGCGGGAAGGCGCGGTCGAGTTCCCAGAGGGAGGCGGTGGAGAGCGCCAACAGGCAGGCGCCGCCTGCGGCTCCAATAGCGAGTTTGCGAAGTATCTTCATGGCTGGAAAGATGCCCCCTCATCCGGCCGCTTCGCGGCCACCTTCTCCCCGATGGGGAGAAGAGACTGGCGCCGGCGCTGGTCGTCTCCTCTCCCCTCGGGGAGAGGTCGACCGAGCGAAGCGGAGGGCGGGTGAGGGGGCACTTTGCTTATCGCGTCCATCACCACCAGCGCCTTACGGCGCCTTGATCTCCATCATGCCGGTGGCGGTGCGGGCCGAATACTGCGGCCTGTACATGTCCTCCACCGTTGCCGCCGGGTGCGCATAGGTGCCAGGCGTCACGGCACGTACGACATAGGCGAGGGTCAGATTGTGGTCGTGGTCGCCGTCGGCCGGGTTGAACGCGGCGACGAAACGGTCGTCGCGGAATTCGAGATGGGCCGCATCGGTCTGCGCCAGCCATGAGAAGTTGGTCAACTGGGCGCTGGACACCAGGCCTGGATTGTCGATCTCGAAGCCGGCCGGCAACAGGTCCGTTACCAGCAGGCGCGACGGCCAGCTGTTCTGCTCGTTGACCTTGAGCACGACGACATAGCGTTCGTTCTGGGTCGCCTCGGTGACATTGGCTTCAGTGCCATCGAGCTTGTAGTAGGTGCGATCGATGGTGAAGCCGTCGCCGCTTGCCGGCAAGGGCTGGATCGGCGACGCCACCGTCGTGACGACGGCTTGCAGCGGAGTCTTGCCGGTGTTGGCGATGGTCAGCGGGCTGTCGGCCAGGTCGCTGCCGTCGATCTGGTTGGAATAGCCGCCGGCGTGCGCGGCACCATTGACTGTCAACGTGATTGCATCATTACCTTCCTTCAGCGCGCGAGCCGCCAGCAGCATCCAGGATTCGTCCTGGGTGCTGGTCCAGCGGGCTCCGGCGCGTTCCCTGGTAACCAGCTTGATCAGCTCCGGCACGATCGTCGGCACCGGCTTCGATTCCGCCGCCAGCGCCAGCATCGCCGCACCGTCACGCAGCCGCGAGCCGTAGTCGGAGCGGTAGTAGTCGTAGTCGGTGGTCGACTTGGCGAGCTGCAGGGCGGTCTTGAACGTCGCTTCGGCGCGCGGCGTATCGCCGTAGAGCGCCAGGCTCGCCGCCAGCTGGGCGACGGCCATCGGACTGGAGAAAGCTTCGAGCTGGGTGTCCGCATAGTAGCGCAGATCGCCGATCGAGGCCTTCTTGTTGCGGGCCAGAACGTAGAGGGCGTAGGCGATCTCGCTGCCACGGTCCTGTACGCTCTGGTCGTAGCCGAGCGAGTTCTGCAAATTGCTCAGCGCCTGGTTCATGGCCAGGCTCGGTACGTCGTATTTCTGCTCGCGCGCCCTGGTCAGGAAGTCGGTGACATAGGCATCGAGCCACGGATCGCCGGAGCCCGGACCCCACAGGCCGAAGCTGCCGCCCGAGGCCTGGTAGCTCAGAACCTTGTAGATCGCGTCCTGGATGCGGCCATGGATGTCGGGGTCGCTTGCCATGCCGATGCCGGATGCCAACTCATTGACGTAGAGAAGCGGCATCGCGCGGCTGGTGGTCTGCTCGGCGCAACCATAGGGGTAGCGGTCGAGCGTCATCAACAGCGACGGCACGTCGAAGGCGGAGGCCTGTGAAACGCCGACGCTGACGGAAGCGCCGTCGAGCAGGCTTGCCGCCAGCAGTTCCTTGTCGACCCGCAGCGCGCCGCCATTGCCCTTGAGGTCGACCACCATGCGGGTGGTGACCGGCAATTGCGCCGGACGCACCGGCACGTAGAGCGTCTGCTCGACCTGGGTGCCGTCGGCATGGGCGAGCTTGATGGTCAGCGAGGCATTGCCGGCCGTCTGCGCGATCAGCGGCACGGTCAGCGTCTGCCGCTTGCCCTGGGCGAGCGTCAGCTTCTGGGGCAGGGGCTTGTCGCCCGTCGACAGATCGCCCGTCGTTTCGATCGACAGCGCATAGTCGCCGGCAGGGCCATCGGTGTCGGCGACATCGAGGCGCATGACGGCGGCGTCACCAGGCGCCAGGAAGCGCGGCAGGCCGGCGGTGATCACGACGGGATCGCGCACGATGACGTCGGACTGGGCATGGCCGACTGCGTCCTTGGTCCAAGCGACGGCCATGACGCGCACGGTGCCGTTGAACTGCGGAATGTCGAAGTCGATCCTTGCCTTGCCGTCGGCATCAAGCTCGACGGGGCCGGAGAAGAAGGCGACCAGCTTTTCGGTCGGCGGGCTGCCTTGCGCCTGCATGTTGGCGCCGTCGCCGCCGGTCCTGAGCTTGCCGGTATTGCCCAGCGAACCATCGATCAGGCGACCGTAGATGTCGCGGATTTCCATGCCCAGCATGCGCTGGCCGAAGAACCAGTTCTCCGGATCCGGTGCCTTGTAGTTGGTCAGGTTGAGGATGCCGACATCGACAGCGGCAACCATCACATAGGCATTGGCGCCCGGCTGCACGCCGGCGACCGAAACCGGGATCGACAGCTGCTGGCGCGGCATGGTCTTGTCGGGCGGCGTCAGGGTGATGGCAAGCTTCTTCGAGCCCGGGTCGACCTTCAGCCATTTCACGCCGATGGCGCGCGCCGGCATGCGCGTTTCCTGCGCCTCGCCCGGTCGAAACAGGGTCGCGGTGACATAGGCGCCGGCGCCCCAGTCGTCGCCGACCGGAATATCGACGGTGCTGCCTCCCGCCGGCACTGACGCCGTAACGGTCTTCAACAGCTTGTCGGAACCGATGTTGATGAGAAGTTCCCCGGCAAAATGCGGCGAGACTTTCAGCTTGGCCACTTCTCCCGCGGCATAGCTGTCCTTGTCGAGAGCGATCTCGAGGCCGTCAGGCGTTTCGGTGGTGGTAGATGAGACGTACCAGCCGGCATCGAATTCGTAGCTGGTCGCCGGTCCTTCGGGATCGGCGGTTTCAACCTCGAGCCGGTACTGGCCCCAATCGACCGGCACGGAGACCGTTGCGTCGCCATCGGCACTGAGGTCGACCTGGCCGTTGGCGATCGACTTGGTGAAGGAGACCGGTTCGTAGTTCCAAGAATTGTTGGAGCGGTACCACTGGTAATTGCGTTCGACCTTGACCAGCGTCCATTGCGCGCCTTTCAGCGCCTCGCGCTTGCCGTCGGGATCGACGGCGATCAGGCTGAACTTGGCCGTGCCGCCTTGCGGCACTTCATTGTCGGCGAAGTCCGGGCGGATGCCGATCATATGGCCTTGCGGACGGATGCCGACGTCGAGCGAACGCTCGATGGCACGGCCGCCGGTTTCGCGCATCCTGACCGTCACCTTGGCGTCGACCAGCTTGGTGGTCGAGGGCAGTTGATCGACGGAGACCGGGAAGGTCACCTTGCCGTCATCGCCAACCACCGGCAGATCGGCGAGGGGGGTAACAGTGGGTTCTGCGGACTGCTCGTCTGCGAGGCCGAAGGAAAAGCCCTGGAAGCGGTCCCAATCGCGCGAGGTCGACAGCGTCAGTTCGCCTTCCAGCGCCAGGCCTGCTGCCGGCGCTCCGTAGAGGAAGCGGCCGTCAATATTGATGTTGGCGGTTTCGCCCTGCGCGATCTCCTGCTTGTCGGCCTTCATGTCGAATTCGATGCGATCCGGCACGAAATCGTCGACCAGGAACATCTGGCTGGCCACCGCCGCCTGCTTGGGATCGGTGTAGATCGACACCGACCAAGTGCCGCGCATGGCGTTGGGTTCGAGAGGCAGGTCGACGGCATGGCCGCCGGCCGAGGCGCCGTCGCTGACGATGCGGCGGTCCTCGACGCCGTCGGGGCGCGAGAAGATGAAGGTCAGCGGCAGGTTTTCGACCGCCTTGGCGGCGCCGTCGCGGGCAAGAGCCGCAACATGAACATCCTCGCCGGCGCGGTAGATGCCACGTTCTGTCCAGGCGTAGACGTCGAGCGCGCCGGGCGCCGCGCGCCCCGTGACGCCGCGGTCGGACAGGTCGAAGCCGGCCCGGCCCATGTCGAGAAAGACGAAATCATCATTGCCCTGCTTGGCCATCAGCACGGCCGGAACCATGCCGCCGTCGCCGCGCGTCAATCCGGGATTGAAGACGGCGTGGCCATCGGCATCCGATGTCGCTGTGCCGAGAACCTCGTTGTTCCTGGCAACCAGGGTCAGTTCGGCGCCTGCTATCGGCTTGGCGCTGCCCAGCGAACGGGCAAAGACATTCAGGCCATCCTGGCCGGTATAGGTCGACAAGCCGATGTCGGAGACGACGAACCATTGTGTGGCTATCGAATTGTAGTCGTCGGCGTTGTCGTTGACCGCTTGGGCGGTCAGCACATAGACGCCGGGCTTGCGCTGCGGCAGCGCTTCGTCGACCGGGAAGGAGGTGGTGACCTCCTTGTTGAGATCGTTGGCGATGTCGAGTTGGCCTTGCCAGACCGGCGCGCCCATCTGCTCGGAAATGTTGGAGATGTCGTAGCCGTCAAGCTGGTGCAGGAATTGGTAGCCCGACAGAAGTTGCGCCAGCGAGCGGTCGCCGATGCGGTAGAGCTTCATCTCGGCGGCGTTCATGTTGACGGTGACGACCGGGATGCCGCGGCGCGCGCCGGCCGGCAGCACGAAGCTGTCGCCGGTGAAGCGAGCGGACGGTGCGCGGTCCTGCACATAGATCGACAGCACCACGGGGGCTGCGGTCACTTCGCCCATCGCCGCCGGCAGGCCGGCGCGGAAAGTAACGTCGTAATGCTGGCCGTGCTCCAGCCCTTCGACGCAGATCTGCTTGTCCTTGGCCTCGACCCCCTTGGGCGGCGCATTGTCGACGGTGACGAACTGCGCGTAATCGACGCCGGTCTTGACCAGATCCTCGGAGAATTGCGCGCAAATACGCGGCGCGCTGGTGTCGGCATCGAGGGTATGGTCGATGACGCGGAAACCCTTGCGCGCCTTGAGATCGGCATAGTCGGCCTGGACCGCCGGCGAAGGGTTCAGGGCAAGGCTGGCTTCGTAGGCCTGCAGCGCCGGCCGGTAGAGATCCCGCTTGTCGAGGCCGTTGCCGAGCAGCGCCAGCGCTTCGGCTCGCGTCTTGGTGGTGCGGAGCAGCTTGTAGGCGATGAATGCGGCCGACGTCCCGTCTGCCGGCAAAGTGGAGGCATCGGAAGTGTTGGCGGCGGGTTGCACGGCAAGCGTTTCACGCGCCAGGTTGAGCCAGAGCTGGCCGTCATCGGGCATGACAGACACGGCGCCTTCGTATCTCAGCATGGCGGAGCGGTGGTCGCCGGTAAGCACCGATTGCTCGGCGGCAGTCGTCAGCGCGGTCAGCCCTTCGGTCGGCTTGATGTAGGCCGGACCCAACAACTTGTTGCGGTATTGCTGGGCCTGATCGGCCATCCAGTTGGGGAAGAAGGCGAGTTCAGGCGGCGCGCCGATATCGGGATCGCCATCGATGTTGACGACCTTGCCGGCGACCGCGCCGTTGAACAGTTTCAGCTGGTTGTAGTCGGATTTGAGGAAGCACCATTTGGCTTTATTGTTGTAAGTGAAGGCGCGGCAGGCCGGATCGCCCAGACATGTCGTCTTGCACTGGTCGAGCGTGACGTTCTGGTCGGATCTGAGATCGAAGCCGAAATAGTCGGAATTGTCCGTCGTCGCTATTCGTCGGGATTCAGCCGCTTGCGCGATACCACTCCAGGCAAAAAACAAAAGAATCAGGACCGACAGACCACGAGCCGCTCGCATTGCCATTGCACCCCTCCAGACACAGCTGACGTTCCAGGCATGATCAAGCTTCAGTCAGGCTTGTCAACGCAAGGACGCGGCAGGGTTCCGCCTGCCAACGGTTTCCTTTCCGGCCGATGGCCGGTAGTACCTCCATAGGACAGGGGATCACGCTTTCTTGCGGCAACGCAAAAGGTGTGAATTCCAAGCCCGTCCTATTTCAGACAATTGGATTGTGGCCCCTTTACGAGCGCTTCAGAACTTCATTCCAATTTTAGTTTTATAACCTAGGTTGTCTTAATGCCGGCGCATGAAGAGCAGATGTCAGGAGGTCGCGCGCCAGGGCGTGTGCTTCCGCGCGCCCTGCTTATAGCCGTGATATGCTCGGCGGCGCTGGTTCCCGAATCAAGGCCGGCGGCTGCGTTCGAGCTTTTCGGCATCAAGTTGTGGGGGTCGTCCAGCGACGAGGATGCCGACATCGTCAACCCGCTGCGCTATGCCGTCACAATCAATGCCCCCGACGCCGACAAGGATCTCGTCAAGAAGCTCGAAAACGCCTCGACGCTGAAAAGTGACGAGGAGCGTCCGGTTTCCGGTTCGCTCGGGCTGATGGCCAAGGCGCGCAGCGATCGCGAACAGCTTGTCGCCGCGCTCTATGCCGATGCCCGCTACGAAGGCGTGGTCACCGTTACCATCGACGGCAAGCCGCTCGATGATTTGCCGCCCGACGCCGAGTTCAAGGGGCCGCAGCCGGTCCCGGTGGTCATCGATATCGCCAGCGGGCCGAAATTCACCCTGGGCAATATCCGGCTGCAAGGTGACGCGGCGGGGCTGATGAGCGCCGATTATGGCCTGATATCAGGCGGCGACGCCGGGTCCGGCGCCGTGCTCAAGGCCGAGGCACTGATCGTGCGGACGCTGAAAGAGCAAGGCAGGCCGCTGGCCAAGGTGACGAACCGGCAAATCGTCGCCGACCATGCCACTTCGACGCTGGACGTGACGCTGACGGTCGCTGCCGGGCCGGTCGCCGGCTACGGAGCGACCACGGTGGAAGGCACCGAGAAGGTCGACCGCGACTTCACCGAATACATGACGGGCCTCAAGCGCGGCCGGCAATATTCGCCGCAAGAGATCGACGATGCGCGCGACCGGCTGCTGGCGCTCGAAGTCTTCAACAGCGTGACGTTCAAGGAAGCCGACACGCTCGACGCCGACGGCAACATTCCGATCGGCGTCCAGGTCAGCGAGCGCAAGCCGCGCTATTTCGGCGTCGGCGGCAGCTTCTCCAACACCGAGGGGCTGGGCCTGGAAGGCTATTGGGGCCACCGCAACCTGTTCGGCCGGGCCGAGAAGCTGCGCATCGATGGTAAGATCAGCGGCATCGGCAGCAACGATCTTGGCGAACTCAACTACAATGCCGGTATCATGTTCGAGAAGCCGGGCGTGATCGGGCCGGCATCGAAGTTCATCGCCAGCGTCAAGACCGTGCTCGAACATCCTGATGCCTATGACCATTTCTCGGTCAAGGGCAGCACCGGCCTGTCCTACGAACTGACCAAGAACCAGACGGTTTCAGCTGAGTTGGCGCTCGACTATTCCCGCATCCACGACGCTTTCGGCAAGCACAAATACCTGATCGCCAGCATTCCGTTGCAATATGTCTATGACAACAGGGACAACCGGCTGAACCCGACCAGCGGCTTCCGGGTGCTGGCTTATGCCGAGCCGAGCTACGACATTTTGAGCGGCGCGGCTTTCCTCAAGCTGAAGGGCGAGGGATCGGCCTATCAGTCGCTGGATTCGGCTTCGAAGTTCGTGCTGGCCGAACGTGTCGCCACCGGTTCGATCGTCGGTACCAGCCTAGAACACGTGCCGGCCGACCGGCGCTTCTACTCCGGCGGCGGTGGTTCGGTGCGCGGCTATGCCTATCAGGGCATCGGCCCGAAGGATTTCACCGGCCAGCCGATCGGCGGCCTGTCGTTCTTCGAGACTTCGGTCGAAATGCGCATCGCCATCACCGACACGATCGGCATCGTGCCGTTTGTCGATGCCGGCACCGTGTCGACCAAACCGTTGCCCGATTTCTCCGACGTCAAGGTCGGCGCCGGCGTCGGCTTGCGCTATGTGACGCCGTTCGGGCCGCTGCGCATCGACGCGGCCGTGCCGCTCAACCGCGATCCGAGCGACCCGCATTTCGGCATCTATGCCGGCATCGGACAGGCGTTTTGACGATGAAGACGGTCTGGCGCATCCTCCGCATTGTCCTTTACACGCTGCTGATCGTGGTTGCGGGGGCGATCGGCGCACTGGTCGTGCTGACCGAGACCGAGCGCGGCCGCGACAATCTCGCCGGCATCATCTCGCGCCTGGCTTCGAGCGACGACCGCAAGATCACTGTCAGCGGCATCGACGGCATCTGGTCCGGGGCTCTCAGCGTCGACCATGTGGTGCTGGAGGACCGCGAGGGCGCCTGGCTGGTGGCGCGCAAGGTGGCTGTCGATTGGTCGCCGCTGGCGCTGCTGTCGAAAAATTTCAGCGCCGACCGCATCGCCGCCGAACGCATAGAACTCGCCCGGTTGCCTATGGCCAGCACGCAGCCAGCGCCGAGCGGCGGCACGACGACGCTGCCGGTTTCGCTCGACATCAAGCAGATCGACCTGCCCGAGATCGCGCTCGGCCAGGATCTGGCCGGCAGCGGCATCGCCGAACTCGCCGCCATGGGGATGCTCAAGGCCGACGCCGCGCCGCTGGCGGTCGAGACAACGATCAACGTCGCCCGCCGTGACGGAAAGCAAGGCAATGTCGATGCCAAAATCCACTTTGCGCCGGCAGACAACAGGCTCGACCTCGATCTCAAGGCCTCGGAGCCGGCAGGCGGCATCATCGCCAATCTGCTCAAATTGCCCGACGCGCCGCCGGTTGACATAATCGTCTCCGGCACGGGACCGCTCGCCAACTGGAACGGCATCGGCACGTTCTCAGTCGACGGCAGGATCGTCACTCAGCTGACAGGCCGACACCAGTCGACCGACAAGGGCAGCCATGTCGAAGCCGAGGGCGACGGGGACTTCGCTAGCTTCCTGCCGGAGAATTTGAAGCCGCTGTTTGCCGGCAAGACCAGCTTCGATGTCGCGGGCACCGCCACATCAGCCGGCGGCGTCAGTGTCGACCGTGCCAATATCGACAGCGATGCGGTGCATGGCACCGCCACCGGCATCATCGACCCTGCCGGCGCAAGCGATCTCTCGGTCGAACTCGCCGCCAAGGGCCCGCCGGTCGTCATCAGCGTCGGCAGCAAGGCGCAGCCGATCACGCTGGCGATCAACAACGCCACCGCCCGCGCGTTCGGGGACGGCAAGGCGCCGATCATCGACATCGGCGCCTCCTTCGTTTCTATCATTGCCGGCGGTACGCGACTGGACGATCTGGCGGCGCAGATCCATTCCGACGGTTTCGACATCCAGAACCGCTCCGGCCCGGTCGCCGTCAAGCTGGAGGCAGGTGGTCTCAAAACCGACGTGGCGACGCTGGCGCCCTTGGTCACCGGCAAGGTCGGTGTCGACCTGGCCGGATCGCTCAGCAAGGATGCCATTGCCATCGACCAGGGCACGCTGCGCTCCGACGCGGTCAACGCCTCACTGACAGCCACCGTGGCGCTTGCCGATCTGTCGATGCAGCTCAAGATGAACGCAGATGCGGTGGCGACGGCCTTGCCGCCGCAGATCGCCTCGGTGCTCGGCGCCCGGGTGAAATTCTCGGCCACCGCGACGCGCGATCCGCAGGGGTCCTTCGCTGCCAACTCGATCGAATTCACCTCCGGTACACTCAGCGCCGCCGGTACCGCCAGCATGCAAGGCACCGACATCCGGGCCGACATCAAGGGCAAACTGGGCGACGTTTCCGTGCTGTCGCCAACGGTCGGCGTGCCGGTTGCCGGCGCCGTCGATTTCGCGCTGTCGGCAAGCGGCGCCATGACGGCCCCGGACTTCACGGTCTCCGCCGACAGCGACAGCCTGACGGCCTCGGGCCGCACGGTGAAGAGCATCAAGCTGACGGCGAGCGGCAAGGCCGACATTGAGAACCCTGCCGCCAATGTCTCGCTGACCGGTTCCGTCAACGACCAGCCGCTCGACGTCAAGGCGGCACTGGTGACCAGCGAAGGCAAGCGGTCGATCAATGGCTTCCTGGTCTCGCTTGGTGACAACAAGGTCTCGGGCGACCTCGCGCTGGACGACAAATTCATGCCGCTCGGCACGCTGACGCTCGCGGCACCCGCCATCGACCAACTGGCCGCACTTGCCGGCCAGGCGGTGACGGGCGATATCGATGGCACCATCCGCTTTGCCAAGGAGGGCGACGCGCCTTCCGTCGCAATCGATGCGAAGAGCACGTCAATCGCACGTGGCGAGGTGACGGCCAAGACGATCACCGTCAATGCGCTGATCGCCAATTATCTCAAGGCGCCGGCGATCGCCGGTTCGATCAAGGCCGACAGCGTCACCTCCGGAACCACCGAAATCGGCGGCATCGCCGTCGATCTGAAGCGCGACGGCGACTGGACCAATTTTACCGGCGGCGCCACCATATCGGGCATTCCGGCAACCGCTGCCGGCCGGGTGAAGATCGCCGACGGCACGACAAGCGTCGAGATCGCCTCGGGCGAAGCCACGGTTCGCGGCATCAAGGCGGCAATCTCTCAAGCCTCTACGCTAAGCATTGCAAACGGCACGACCACCATCGAGAAATTGGCGCTCGATGTCGGTGGCGGTTCGGTGACGCTGTCGGGCACCGCCGGCCAGACACTCGACCTCGCGGCGCAATTTTCGGCGCTGCCGGCAGCACTGGCCAATGATTTTTCGCCCGGTCTCGATGCGGCGGGGACGCTCGGCGGCACGGCGCAGGTGAGCGGATCGCCGGCAGCTCCTGACGTCCGTTTCAACGCGCAGCTGGCTGGCGTCGAAACCAGCCAGACTCGCCAGGCCGGGCTCGGGCCGCTCGCTGTCGATGCCGCCGGCAGCTACACGACGGCCGGCGGTGTTTTGCTCCACCATGCGACGCTGACCGGCGACAAGATTTCCGGCCAGGCGACCGGCACCCTCAATCCGAACGGCGCCAGCGATTTTGCTATCGACCTCAATTCGACCAGTCCGAGCCTGCCGCTGACGCTGGGCAGCGCTGAAAGCCCGATCAAGCTCGAGCTGCAGGCGCTTTCGGTGAAGGCAGCGGGGCAGGGCGCGCAGCCCCGGCTCGACATTTCGGCGAGGGTGCCTTCGGTTGCTACGAAGTTGGCGAAGGTAGAAGGCATCGCGGTCGCCCTGCATTCCGATGCCTTTGACTTGAAGACCCGCACAGGGCCGATCTCCGGCACGGTATCGGCGGAAAAGATCGGTCTCGACAATGCGACCATTGCGCCGCTCATCGCCGGCAAGGTCACGGCCAAGGTTGTCGGCAGGCTGGCTGCGGATGCAGTCACCATCGACAGCGGCTCGGTGACGAGCGATGCGCTGAACAGTGGCTTCACCGGTCGGGTATCGCTGGCCGACGGCGCCATCGACCTCAATTTGAAAGCCGATGCCGCCTCGACGGCGCTGCCGGTGGCGGTGCGCGGCATGCTTGCCGAACGCGCTGAACTGAGCGCTGCGCTGAAGCGTGATGCGTCGGGCAATGTCAATGTCGATGGATTGCAACTGGCCTCGGGCGCGCTGACTGCGCAAGGGCATGCCAGCCTTGCCGACAACAAGCTCGCCGCCGACATCAAGGGTGCGCTGAGCGATGTTTCGCTGCTGTCGAAAGACGCCAAGGGCGCCATCGCCTTCGCGTTGAATGCTCAGGGGCCGGCCGCCGCGCCGGATCTGTCGCTGACGGTCGACAGCGACAGGCTGCTGGTGGCGTCGCGCGAGATAACCGGCCTGAAGCTGACCGCCACAGCCAAGGCCGATGCCGCCAACCCGGCGGCGAATGTGCAACTGACCGGCAATGTCGCGGGCCAGGCGCTGCAAGGCAGTGCGGTTCTGGCGACGGCTGACGGCAAGAGCGCAATCAATGGCCTGCTGCTGTCGCTCGGCAAGAACAGGATTTCCGGCGATCTGGCGCTGGATGACAAGTTCGTGCCGGTCGGCACGATTGCGCTCGACCTGCCCGATATCGGCCCGCTGGCGGCACTGGCGCTGGAGAAGGCAGAAGGCGACGTGCGCGGAACGATTGCTTTCTCGAAGAATGGCGGCGCACCGCAGGTCGCGATCAAGGCGGCGACCGCGTCGATCAGGCGGGGCGACCTTCAGGCGAAAGCTGTCTCTATCGATGCGCTGGTCGCCAACTATCTGGCCGTACCCGTGATCTCCGGAAAAATCCGCGCCGACACCGTCACGTCAGGGGGCACCGTGATCAGCGGCATCGATGTCGACTTGAAGCGCGACGGTGACTGGACCGGCTTTTCCGGCGGCGCAACCGCCAAGGGCATTCCGGCGCGGGCCGCTGGCCGCGTGAAAGTGGCCAACGGCACGACGACCATCGAGCTTGCGTCCGGCCAGGCAACTGTCCAAGGCATCAAGACCGCCATCGCCCAGGCCTCGACCGTCAGCATTGCCAATGGCACGACGACGCTGGACCGGCTGGTGCTCAACTTAGGCGGCGGCACCGCGACGGTGACTGGCAAGGTCGGCGCGACGCTCGACATCAATGCGACGCTGGCGCGGGTGCCGATGTCGCTCGCCAACAGTTTCTCGGCCGGTCTCGACGCAGCCGGTTCGATTTCGGGCACGGTCAAGGTGGCGGGTGCTCCGGCGAGCCCCGCCATTGCCTTCAACATCGACGCCGCAGGGGTGCAGACGTCGCAGACCCGCGGCGCTGGCGTTGGTACAGTGAGTGTTTCATCGTCCGGCACATTTGCGGCCAACAAGCTGACCTTCAACGCCAATGTCAGCGATGGCGCCGGCCTTGGCCTCAAGGGCGGCGGCACCGTGACCACGGCCGGCACGCCGGCGCTGGTGCTCGACTTCAATGGGGCCGTGCCGTTCGGCCTGCTCAGCCAGAAGCTCGCCGCGCAAGGCATGTCGCTGTCTGGAACCGCCAATGTGAATTTGCAGGTGCGCGGTGCGGCTTCATCGCCTGTCATCGGCGGTAGCGTCAGCACCTCCGGCGCGCGTCTTGTGGATGCGCGCTCGGGCCTCGCCGTCAACGATCTCGCCGCCGATATCTCGATTGCCGGCGGCATCGCCAGGATCAACCGGCTGACCGGGACGCTGTCGACGCGCGGCAATCTGTCGGCCAGCGGCACGGTCGGCATCAACCCGGCGCAGGGTTTCCCTGCCGACCTGTCGATCAAGCTGGTCGACGGCCGCTATACGGACGGACGGGTCGTGACCGCCAATCTCGGCGGCGACCTGACGATCAAGGGACCGCTGACGTCAGCTCCGGTGATTGCCGGCACCATCAATCTCGCCAAGACGGTGATCACGGTTCCGGACAAATTGCCGGGCTCGCTGGCGGCGCTCGACGTCAAGCACAAAAACGCGCCTGGTGCTGTACGGGCGCAGGACAAGGCGCTGCGGCCGCCGACGACCAGCGGCAAGGGCGGCGGCACTGGCCTCACCCTCGATGTCACGGTCAATGCGCCGAACCAGATCTTCATCCAGGGCAGGGGCGTCGATGCCGAATTCGGCGGCTCGCTCAGGCTGACCGGCCCGGCCTCGTCGCCGCAAGCGATCGGCACCTTCACCTTGCAGCGCGGCCGGCTGTCGATCCTCGGCAAGCGGCTGACCTTCACCGAAGGCACGGTTGGCTTCTCCGGCTCGCTGGTACCCTATCTCAACCTGGCGGCGACAACGACGACGAGCAGCGCCACCGTCACCATTCTGGTGTCGGGCGAGGCGACAAATCCGAAATTCATCTTCTCCTCGGTGCCGGCGCTGCCCGAGGACGAGGTGCTGGCGCAATTGATCTTCGGCCGCTCGATGTCAAACCTGTCGCCGCTGCAGATCGCCCAGCTCGCCGAAGCGGCAGGGCAACTGGCCGGGGTTGGCGGCTCGACGTCGCTGCTGGAAAACCTGCGTAGCGCCATCGGCGTCGACGATCTGGACGTCACGACGGACGAGCAGGGCGGCACGGCGGTTTCGGCCGGCAAATACCTCAACGACCGCACCTATGTGACGATCCAGAAGGGTGACAAGCCAGGCTCGGGCAAGGCGACGGTCGATCTCAATGTCGGGCGCGGGGTCAAGCTGCGCGGCGAGGCCAACGACGCCGGTGAAGCCAAGGGCGGCATCTTTTACGAGAGGGAATACTGATACTTCGTCGGAGCTTTTGGCCTTAGGTCGGTTCAAGGCCGGCGCTGTCCGGGCCCGCGTAAATGTCTCAGTTTAATCGACTATCGAGATTCCAGAGGAATCCGTCACGCAGTAGCAATTTTGCGCCAAGACTGTCGTTATCACGCGAACCGCTTCTTTGCCAAAGTTGCACATTCCCTAACATGTTCCCAATCCATGCCGTCTTTGACATCATGGCCCGGATGCGGAATGTTAAAAGGCGGAAAGCCAACAATGGGAGTTAAGTCATGACGATTTATAAAAGTAATGGCGATCGCGTTCCGGATCACATCCTGGCCATGGCCGAAGACGCCAAGGCAGGCAAGGTGGATCGCCGCGAATTCCTGGCCATGGCCAGCGTCTTCGGTGCGTCGACGGCAATGGCTTACGGCTTGCTCGGCCTCGCCGACCCGACTCCGGCGAAGGCCGAAGAGGTAAAAGGCAAGAAGGGCGGCACGCTCAAGATCGCCCAGTGGATCAAGGATCCCAAGGACCCGCGCAAGGCCGACTGGTCGGAAATCGCCAATGCCGAGCGCCAGGCGCTCGAGCCGCTGGTCAAGTACACATCCGAATACACGTTCCGCCCCTATCTGCTGGAGAGCTGGGACGTCAACGACGACGCCACGCAGTACACGCTGCATGTGCGCAAGGGCGTCACCTGGTCGAATGGCGACCCCTTCACTGCCGCCGACGTCGTCTTCAATCTGAAGCGTTGGGCCGACAAGAAAGCCGAAGGCAATTCGATGCCCGGCCGTCTCGGCTCGCTGGTCAAGGATGACAAGCTCGACGAGAGCGCCGTCACCATGCCTGACGACCACACGGTCGTACTCAAGCTCGGCAAGCCTGACATCGCGCTCATTCCCAACATGTGCGACTATCCCGGCCTGATCGTCCACAAGAGCTTCGACGAGAAGGGCGGCGACTTCAAGGCCTGCCCGATCGGCACCGGTCCGTTCGAACTCGTCTCCTACGATGTCGGCCAGAAAGTGGTCTACAAGCGCCGCACCGACGACAAGTGGTGGGACGGTGAAGTGTTCCTCGATGGCCTGGAATTCATCGACTACGGCACCGATCCGGCCGCCATGGTCAGCGCTTTCGAAGCTGGCGAGGTGCACACCAATTTCGAGACCTCGGCCGACTATGTGTCGATTCTCGACGGCATGGATCTGGTCAAGTCGGAAATCGTTACGGCATCGACCATCGTCTGCCGCTCCAACGTCAACAACAAGCCCTATGGCGAACAGAAGGTGCGCAACGCGCTGCAGCTTGCGGTCGACAACAATGTCGTCCTGCAGCTCGGCTACGGCAATGCCGGCTCGGTGGCCGAAAACCACCATGTGTGCTCAATCCATCCGGAATATTACGAGCTGCCCAAGGTGGCCCGCGATCCGGCCAAGGCAAAGGCGCTGATGGCGGAAGCCGGCCAGGCGGACTTCGAACACGAGCTGATCACCGTCGACGAGGACTGGCACAAGAACACCGGCGATGCGATCGCCGCCCAGTTGCGCGAAGCTGGCATCAAGGTGAAGCGCACCGTTCTGCCGGGCTCGACGTTCTGGAACGACTGGACGAAGTATCCGCTGTCGATGACCAACTGGAACATGCGCCCGCTCGGCGTCCAGGTCCTGGCCATTGCCTATCGCACCGGCGAGGCCTGGAATGAGACGGCGTGGTCGAATCCCGACTGGGATGCCAAGCTCAATGCGGCGCTCGCCGTTGCCGACGCCGCCAAACGCAAGGAAATGATGAAGGATATCGAGCAGATCCTGCAGGATTCAGGCATCATCATCCAGCCGTACTGGCGCAAGCTGTACAGCCACTCGGTCAAGGCGGTGCAGAACTACAAGATGCACCCGACCTTCGAGCGCGACTACGGCAAGGTCTGGCTCGAACAGGCTTGATTGCGCCGACAAGGGGAAGGGGCGTCGCCCCTTTCCCTCGCTCTTTGCATCGTCTGCCCCTGAGGGTGCGCGCTTCTCAAAAAAGTTGCGGGACTCCAGGCCAAGGTCATGCAACAAAAACAAGGTTGATCGCATCCGAAGGCCTGTTTGACAGCCAGCCCCGCCGGTCACGGCAGGGTTGGCTTTCATAGCCGGCTCAAACCCCAACCCATCGGCAGGGGCAGCCATGCTTTCTTTCGTTATCAGGCGTCTTGGCACCATGGCATTGACGATGCTGTGCCTGACCATGGTTGTCTTCTTCCTGATCAACCTCGAACCCAATCTGAAGAAGCTGGCGATCAGCCAGACCGAAATGCATACGTCGGCCGAGCAGCTTGAGAATTGGCTGGTCAATCATGGCTACCGGCAGAACTTCTTCGTCCGTTATGGCCAGTGGCTCGGCGTCGTGCCCAAGCAACCGGTGACCGACCCTGCGACCGGAAAGCCGGCGCAGCGGTTCTCCTTCTGCAACGATCCGGTCGTGCCGACCTTCGCCGGCGTCCTCGAAGGCGATTTCGGCTGCTCGACCAAGTTCAAGGCATCGGTCGCCTCGAAATTGTTTCCGGCGCTCGGCGCCACCGGTATCCTGATGTTCTGGGTGCTGGCGGTGATGGTGCCGATCTCGCTGCTGATCGGCATTCTGGCCGGCATGCGTGAGGGCTCGCGAACCGACCGCGTGCTTTCGGTCGCCTCGATCGCTTCGACGGCGACGCCTGAATATGTATCGGGCGTCATCTTTACCGTCATCTTCGCCTCGTGGCTTGGCTTGCTGAATGGCTCGGCCGCGTCGGCGAGCCAGGGCATCACCTTCTACAATTTCACGTTGCCGGTGATGACGCTGGCGATCTACGGCATCGGCTACATCGCCCGCATGACGCGCGCTTCGATGGTCGAGGTGATGACGCAGCAATATATCCGCACCGCCCGATTGAAGGGTCTCTCCTTCGGCAGCGTGGTGATCAAACACGCGTTGCGCAACGCGCTGATCGCGCCCTTCACAGTCATCATGCTGCAGTTTCCCTGGCTGCTCACAGGCGTCGTCATCGTCGAGGTGATGTTCCGCTACCAGGGCTTCGGCTATACGCTGGTCGAGGCAGCCGGCAACAACGATATCGACCTGTTGCTCGGCTGCTCGCTGGTTTCGGTGTTCATCGTCTTGATCACGCAGCTCATTTCCGATGTCGGCTACGCGTTTCTCAATCCGCGTATCAGAGTTCAGTAGGGAGCGAAGCGGATGCCGGTACAATATATCAGTGGCTTCACCGTCGTTCTCGAAGTGCTGTCGCGCTTCTGGCCGGTCTGGATCGCGCTCGTCATCGTCATGGGCGCGAGCTACGCCTACAAGAAGAAGCTGGCGCTCTACGGCCAGTTGTTCGATAGCGGCGTCGGCGTCGTCGGCGTCGGCATCTGCCTGTTCTGGCTGTTCACGGCGATCTTCGCCGCAACGATCTCACCGTTCGATCCGCTGGCCCAGGTCCCCATCATGAAGGATGTGCTACCGGGCGCCATCGAACCGCAATCGGGACTTTCCTATCTGTTCGGCGGCGACAAGCTGGCGCGCGACGTGTTCTCGCGCATGGTCTTTGGCAGCCAGATCGTGCTGATCATCGCGCCTGCCGCAACCGGCTTCGCGCTGATGGTCGGCATCACGCTCGGCCTCCCGGCCGGCTATTACGGCGGCAAGATCGACACGGTGCTGTCGTTCCTGGCCAATTTGGTGCTCGCCTTCCCGGTCATCCTGCTGTTCTACCTGCTGGTGACGCCGGGCATCATGGATACGCCGATCCCCTATGCGATGGCCGGCGTGTTCTTCCTTTTTCCGATCATCTTCTTCAGCGTGCTGTTCTGGACGCGCTACAAGAACCGGCCCGACCGGCTCTACATCCTGCTCGGCATCACCTTGATCGTCGGCGGCTGGATCTATCTCGGCCTTGTGTTCGACAAGGACCCGCTGCGGATCGTGCACATCGATCCCAACCAGCTCAACATCTTCGTGGCGGTGGTGTTCGCCTCCAGCCCCGGCGTGTTCCGCATCGTGCGCGGCCTGGTGATGGACATCAAGACACGCGACTATGTGGCAGCGGCGCAGACACGCGGTGAGTCGCCCTGGTACATCATGCTTTGGGAGATCCTGCCCAATGCGCGCGGGCCGCTGATCGTTGATGCCTGCCTACGTATCGGCTACACCACCATCCTACTCGGCACGCTCGGCTATTTCGGCCTTGGCCTGGCGCCGGAAAGCCCGGACTGGGGCACCGCGATCAAGGACGCCAGCCGGCTGCTGCGTTCCTTCGTCCACCCGGCGCTGCCGCCGACGATCGCGCTGATGTCGTTCGTGCTGGGCTTGAACCTGCTCGCTGACTCGCTGCGCGAACAATCGATGAAAGACTGATCTGCGGGTCTCGACCCGATGCGCCTGAAAGAACCAAGAACCAGGCCCGAAAGAACCAGGATTGGAGCGACCCATGAATGAGGCAGTTCGAAATCCCGCCAAGCCGGCCAATGGGCCGATCATCGAGATCGAGAACCTGTCGATCTCCTTCTTCACCCGCAAGGGCGAGATACCGGCGGTCATGGATTTTTCCTGCACCGTCATGCCGGGCGAGGCGATGGGCATCGTCGGTGAATCCGGCTGCGGCAAGTCGACCGTGTCGCTCGGCATCATGCGCGACCTCTCCAACATCGGGAAGATCGTCGGCGGCAAGATCAAGTTCCAGGGCAAGGACATGGGCGAGCTGTCCGACGAGGAGCTGCGCACCATCCGCGGCAACAAGATCGCTATGATCTATCAGGAGCCGATGGCGAGCCTCAACCCGGCGATGAAGGTCGGGCAGCAGTTGATGGAAGTGCCGCTGATCCACGACAAGGTGTCGAAGGAAGAGGCGTATAAGCGCGCGCTTGAAATGGTGCGCTCGGTCAAGCTGCCCGATCCCGAGCGCATGATGCGCTCCTATCCGCACCAGCTCTCCGGCGGCCAGCAGCAGCGCATCGTCATTGCCATGGCGCTGCTGTCGAAGCCGGCGCTGCTGTTGCTCGACGAGCCGACGACAGCGCTCGACGTGACTGTGGAAGCGGGCATCGTCGACCTGGTCAAGGGGCTTGGCGAGAAGTTCGGCACGTCGATGATCTTCGTCTCGCACAATCTTGGCCTGATATTGGAAACCTGCGACCGCATCACGGTGATGTATTCGGGCGAAGCGGTTGAGACCGGCAAGATCAAGGACGTGTTCGACCGGATGCGCCATCCCTACACGCAAGGGCTGTTCCGCTCGATTCCGCTGCCCGGCGCCGACAAGAACTCACGGCCGCTGATTTCGATTCCCGGGCAATTGCCGCTGCCGCACGAGCGGCCCAAGGGCTGCAATTTCGGCCCGCGCTGCCACCATTTCGTCGAGGGCGTCTGCAACGCCGCCGAAATCCCGATGATCGAGGTCGCGGGTCACGAAGGCCATTTTTCGCGCTGCGTGCGCTTCAACGAGATCGACTGGGACGCGCTGCCGCCGGGCGCCAAGAAGGTCAAGGAGCGCGTCGTGCCCGGCGCGCCGGTGCTCAAGATCGAGGATCTGAGAAAATACTACAAGGTCGGCGGCAGCGAGGTGTTCGGCTCGAGCGAGGGCCGCGTCGTCAAGGCCAACGAGACGATCTCATTCATGGCGCGCGAATCCGAGACCGTTGCCATCGTCGGCGAATCCGGCTGCGGAAAGTCGACGTTGGCCAAGGTGCTGCTCGGGCTGGAGACGGCAAGTGCCGGTACGGTGACGCTGGGCAACAAGGAAATCCAGTCGACCGGCATCGAGAGCCGTAGCGTCGAGACTGTATCGTCGATCCAGATGGTGTTCCAGAACCCGTTCGACACGCTCAATCCCAGCCATTCTGTTGGCTCGCAGATCATCCGGACCCTGGAGAAGTTCAATGTCGGCAAGACGGTTGCCGACCGGCGCAAGCGCATGCTGGAACTGCTCGACCTAGTGAAGCTGCCGCGGGCCTTCGAGACCCGCAAGCCGCGCCAGCTATCCGGCGGCCAGAAGCAGCGCATCGGCGTGGCGCGGGCCTTTGCCGGCGACGCCAAGGTTGTGGTGGCCGACGAGCCGGTCTCGGCACTGGACGTGTCCGTGCAGGCAGCGGTGACCGAGCTTTTGATGGACATCCAGCGTAAGAACAAGACGACGATGCTGTTCATCAGCCACGATCTGTCCGTCGTTCGCTACATCGCCGACCGCGTCGTCGTGATGTATCTCGGCTATATCGTCGAGCAAGGCACGACCGACCAGATCTTCGCGCCACCCTATCACCCCTATACCGAGGCACTGCTGTCGGCGATCCCGATCGCCGACACCAGTGTGGTCAAGCGCCACATCGTGCTGGAAGGCGATATCCCGTCGGCGATGAACCCGCCGTCGGGCTGTCCGTTCCAGACGCGCTGCGGCTACAAGAAGCTGGTGCCGGATAATCTGTGCGAGACCAAGGTGCCGCCGGTCAAGCATCTCGGCGACGGCCATATGAGCCTGTGCTGGCTCTCCGACGACGTGCTGGCCAAGATGGAGCCGGTGATCAAGTTCGACAAGGAACATGCCGCGCATGAGGGCGTGCCCGAGGACTCGCCGCATGGCGATGGCCCCGGATTTGCCGGCCCGCCGCCGAAGCGTCCGCGCGGCAAGAAGCCGAAGCCGAGCTGATCAAGGCGCTGCCGCTGCTGTCGCGGGCAGCCCTTTTAGCTGCCGCACTGGCTCAGCTGCTGCGCATAATCGCGGGCCATCTTGTCGGTCGCCCGCGCGTAGCCCTGTACGCCGGCATCGCCCCGGTTACCTCGCCCATAGGCGGTCCAGCCGAGATAGTAGGCAAGGTAGAGATTATAGGTGTCGTTGCGGGCGATACCGTAGGTGTCTGCCGTCTTGGAGTGATACCAGCCGACGAAATCGACCGCATCGGCGAACTTCGTGCGCCGCGCCGCCCAGTTGCCGGTCTCGCCCTGATATTGCGACCAGGTGCCGTCCAGCGCCTGTGAGAAGCCGGTGGCCGATGAGACATGCTTCCACGGAATGAAGCCGAGAAGCTTGGTGCGTGGCGGCCGGGCGTTGCTCTTGAAGCCGGATTCCTTGCGCACCGTCGCCATCAGCACGGGAACCGGCACGCCATATTTCTGCTGCGTGCGCTCGGCGGCCGACTGCCAGTTGTCGAACCAGCCGTCATTCTGATCGAAGACGGCGCAGACATTGTTGATATGATTGGGCGCAGTGGCGCAGGCCGAAAGCGCCAGCAGCACGCAAACCGCAGCAATTTTACTAGAACTCGAACTACGCATCGGCAGAGCAATAGGCCGAAATCATAAAGGGAATCTTGCAGCCTTCGTTAATGCTTCGGCGGCGCGGTCCTTAGAGAAAGCATTGTATAGATAAAACGACGCATTTCGTCGTTTTATCTATATTGATATCACAGAAATGCCGCCTTGGCTAAAATCACGCCCGCATACGACGTATTCCTGACAGCCTGCCTGGTTTGCGGGGGCTTTGATGCCAGGCATGAACGAACCAAGACGCAAACGCGGCGCAGAGCGCACCAGCAACAGGGGCCCGTCGGCCATTCCGCAATTGCCGCAGCGGCGTGTGACCAATCCCTATCCGCCAATGGCCATGCTGTCTGCCGACCAGATCGAGCAGATCCACCACGCGTCGATGCACATATTGGAGAATTTCGGCATCGAGGTTATGAGCCCGCGCGCACTTGCGCTTTTCGAGAAGGCCGGCGCCAAGGTCGATCATGCCTCGGCGAATGTCCGCATCGATCGCGGTCTGGTCGCCGAGGCACTGAAAACCACGCAGTCGAGCTATGTGCTGACGCCGCGCAATCCGGCCAATGCCGTTCATCTCGGCGGCAACACCATCAATTTCACCCTCGTTGCCGGACCGCCCAACGTGCACGACATGGAGCGCGGCCGCCGCGCCGGCAATCTCCGCGACTATTCGGACCTGACCCGGCTGGCGCAGCATTTCAACTGCATCCACATGCTCGGCAACCAGGTCTGCGCGCCGGTCGAGCTGCCGGCCAATTCCCGCCATCTCGACACCTATTTCACCAATCTGACGCTGACCGACAAGAGTTTCCATGTCTCGGCGATCGGCCGGGGCAGGGCGCTCGACGGCATCGAGATGATGGCGATCGCCCGAGGCTTGAGCCTCGACCAGTTGCGCGACGACCCCGGCGTCACCACCATCATCTCGGTCAACTCGCCGCGCCGCTTCGATGAGATGATGGCCGAGGGGCTGATGACCATGGCCGAGTTCGGCCAGTCCGTTGCGGTGACGCCATTCACGCTGATGGGAGCGATGAGCCCGGTGACGCTGGCCGGCGCGCTGGCGCAGCAGAATGCGGAGGCGCTGTTCGGCGTCGTGCTGACGCAGTTGGTGCGTCCCGGCGCGCCGGTCATGTATGGCGCCTTCACCTCAAATGTCGACATGAAGTCGGGCGCGCCGGCTTTCGGCACGCCGGAGAACACCAAGGCCAACATCGCGTCGGGGCAACTGGCGCGGCGCTACGGGCTGCCATATCGCACGACGCCGGGTTCGGCCTCCAACGCCGCCGACGCGCAAGGCGCTTATGAGACGCTGATGGCGCTGTGGGGCGCGGTGCTCGGCCACGGCAATCTCGTCTATCATGCCGCAGGCTGGCAGGAGGGCGGGCTGACGGCGTCGTTCGAGAAGCTCATCATCGATGTCGAGATGATCCAGCACATGATGGAATTCCTGCGTCCGATCGAGGTCAACGAGGCCGAGCTTGCCGTCGAGGCGCTGGGCGCGGTGCCGACCGGCGGCCATTTCTTCGGCGAGCCGCATACGCTGGAGCGCTACGCCACTGCCTTCTACCAGCCGATGCTGTCCAACTGGCAGAATTACGAAGCCTGGCAAGAGGCCGGCGGGCTCGACGCCACGGCACGCGCAACGCGGCTGTGGAAGAAGGCGCTGGAAGACTATGTCGAGCCGGTGATGGACGTCGCCGTGCGCGAGGCGCTGGAGGCTTACATGGCCAAGCGTAAGGAAGCGATCGGGCAGGGCGAACCGTGATGGTCACCGGTTTGCGCGCGTGCACCCCCCTCTGTCCTGCCGGACATCTCCCCCTCAAGGGGGGAGATTGGCTTTCATGGTCTCTTTCGCCAATCGTAAACGCTGAAAAGAAGATCGCGGCACCCCCGCTGCTGATCTCCCCCCTTGAGGGGGAGATGGCCGGCAGGCCAGAGGGGGGCGGCCCGGCTCCTTCCGCACCGATTCACCTCACCTATCCAACTTACTGATCAGAGAAAAATCCATGAAATCGCATGCAAAAGTCGTGGTCATTGGCGGTGGTGTCGTCGGGTGCTCCGTGCTGTTCCATCTCGCCCGCCACGGCTGGACCGACGTGGTGCTGCTGGAGCGAGACGAGCTGACGTCCGGCTCGACCTGGCATGCGGCTGGCGGCATGCACACCATCAATGGCGACCCCAATGTCGCCAAGCTGCAGAAATACACCATCAACCTCTACAAGGAGATCGAGGAGCTTTCCGGCCAGGCGACTGGCGTGCATCTGACCGGTGGCGTGCTCCTGGCGGCGACCGAGGCACGCCTCGACTGGCTGCGCGGCGTCGTCGCCAAGGGCCGCTATCTCGGCATCGAGCTTGAGGAAATCTCGCCCAGCGAGGCGGCCGAGCTGATGCCGCTGCTCGATCCCAAGCAGTTCGTCGGCGCTGTCAGGAACAAGGAGGATGGCCATCTCGATCCCTCCGGCGTCACCCATGCCTATGCCAAGGCGGCGCGGAAACTAGGCGCCGAAGTCGAACGCTTCACCAAGGTCGAGGACATCGTGCGTCGTCCGGACGGCCTATGGCGCGTCATCACCAACAAGGGCGAGGTGGTGGCCGAGCACGTCGTCAACGCCGGCGGCCTGTGGGCGCGCGAGGTCGGCCGCATGGTCGGGCTCGAACTGCCGGTGCTGGCGATGGAGCATATGTACCTGATCACCGACGACATGCCGGAGGTCGCCGCCTGGAACGCCAAAACCGGCACCGAAATCATCCATGCAGTCGATTTCGATGGCGAGCTCTACCTGCGCCAGGAGCGTGGCGGCATGCTGATGGGCACCTATGAGAAGGCCAACAAGCCATGGTCCGAGTTCCAGACGCCGTGGAATTTCGGCCATGAATTGCTGGCGCCGGACATCGACCGCATCGCGCCGTCGCTGGAGGTCGGGTTCCGGCATTTCCCGGCGTTCCAGAATACCGGCATCAAGCAGATCATCAACGGCCCCTTCACCTTCGCCCCGGACGGCAACCCGCTGGTCGGGCCGGTGCGCGGACTGCCCGGCTTCTGGGTCGCCTGTGGTGTCATGGCCGGCTTTTCACAGGGCGGCGGCGTCGGGCTGGCACTGTCAAACTGGATGATCGAAGGCGATCCCGGCGCCGACATCTGGGCGATGGATGTCGCGCGCTATGGCGACTGGGCGACGATGGCCTACACCAACGCCAAGGTGCGCGAGAACTATTCCAGGCGGTTCTCGATCCGCTTCCCCAATGAGGAACTGCCCGCGGGGCGGCCACTGAAGACGACGCCGGTCTATGAATTGTTGTCGGCCAAGGGTGCGCAATGGGGCGTTGCCTATGGGCTGGAGGTGCCACTCTGGTACGCGCCGGAGGGCGTCAAGGACGAGTTCTCGTGGCGCCGCTCGAGCGATTTCACGCAGGTGGCCAAGGAGGTCGCGACCGTTCGCGACGGTGTCGGCCTGTCCGAGATTTCGAGCTTTGCCAAATATGAGGTGACGGGCGAGGGCGCGGCCGCCTGGCTCGACCGGATGCTTGCCTGCAAACTGCCGAAGCCCGGTCGCATGACGCTGGCGCCGATGCTGAAACAGGACGGCAGACTGATCGGCGATTTCACGCTGGCCAATCTGGGGGAGGACGGTTGGTTCCTGGCCGGGTCCGGCATCGCCGAGCAATACCATATGCGCTGGTTCGAGAAGCATCTGCCTGACGACGGATCGGTTCGCATCGAGGCGCTGGGGGTGAAACTCACTGGCCTTTCGATCGCCGGGCCGAGGGCGCGGCATGTGCTGGCAAAAGCCACACGCTCCGATGTGTCCAATGCGGCGTTTCCGTTCATGGCCATCGGCAGGATGGACATCGGCATGGCGCCGTGTCTGGTCGGCCGCGTCAGCTACACTGGCGATCTCGGCTACGAGATCTGGGTGGCGCCAGAGTATCAGCGGACCGCCTATCAGACCTTGATGGCGGCCGGCGAGGAATTCGGCATTGGCTTGTTCGGCTCGCGCGCGCTAAACGCGCTGCGGCTGGAGAAGAATTACGGCTCATGGGGACGCGAGTACCGGCCGATCTACGGGCCGCTTGAGGCCGGGCTCGACCGTTTCGTCGCCTATGGCAAGGAGGCCGACTTCATCGGCAAAGCCGCGGCACTTGCCGAGCGCAAGCAGGGCGGCAAATTGCGCCTGCGCGCCTTCATCGTCGACGCCGACGACGCCGATGTCATCGGCGACGAGCCAATCTGGTTCGGCGGCGCCGTGCGAGGCTGGGTCACGTCGGGGGGCTACGCGCATCACTCGAGAAAATCCGTCGCCGTCGGCTATGTGCCAAAAGAGATCGCCGATGAGAGCGACGGGTTCGAGATCGAGTTGTTGGGCAAGCGACATGCGGCGCGCATGCAGCCGGCTCCGCTGTTCGACGCCAATTTCGAGCGGATGCGCGCCTGAAGCCAGGCGGCGTCGCAAGGCGTCAGGCGTTGCGGCGGTTGTCCAGCGCGAAGGCGCCGGCGCCGGCAAACACCAGATAAAGGAAAATGAAGCAGAACGAGATCGCCGAATCGCCGCCGTTGTTGACGGGGAAGAAGTCGCGCGGCATGTGCGCCATGAAATAGGCGATCGCCATTTCGCCAGCCAGAAGGAATGCGACCGGGCGGGTGAGCAGCCCCAGCGCCAGCAGGATACCGCCGGCGAATTCGAGGATGCCGGCTGTGAGTGTCAGTCCGGTCAGAGCTTCGGCATGCTCGCCGGCCGGGAAATTGAACAGTTTCTGCGAGCCATGCTCGATGAACTGCAGGGCCGTGACGATGCGCAATACGCCGAGTGCCTGCGGCTGATATCTGGCAAGGCCATCGAAAAGCTTCATCTTAAACTCCCTTTACCTCCCGGGCCGGGCATAAATTATCGCCCGGCAATGGACCATTCACATCCCATGGCGTGCCATCAACAGTCGGTGATCGGAAATGTTCCGCAGCCACTTTATATTATTCACGCTAGGGTTGCATTATTTCCGTTATGGTTGTATTGGTGTGGAACTCCAACCCGTGGGTCCCTTGCCATGAAAAAAGTCGTCATCAGCCTATTCGCATTCCTTGCAGGCACCAGCTTCGCCTTGGCCGAGGAGGCAGGCTGCGAGGCCTTCAGATGGCCGGTGACGCGGGAACAGGTCCTGTTTGCCGCAGCGCCTGCAACTCCGTCTGGAACGACGTTGGCGGTTGGTGCGGCCGCGGACCTGGCACTGGTGCCGGTCGAGAAAGCCGGCTTCGCGCTACCGCCCGAACGGGCTCCGGTGGCAGGCACGTTCGGCGCTGTTACCAGCGTGGAGGTGCCACCCGAGGGAGCTATACAGATAAGTCTCTCGGGTGAGGCCTGGATCGATGTCATTCAGGATGGCCACGCCATCAAGTCGGCGGGCTATAGCGGCGTGAAAACCTGCCCCGGCATCCGCAAGAGCGTACGCTTCAAGCTTGCGTCCGGCCCGGCCACCGTCCAGTTCAGCGGCGCGAAAGAGGCTGAGTTGAAGGTCGCGGTGCTGGCGCCGGAATAGGTTGGCGCCAGGCTAGGGGATACTGCCCTTCATCGGTGATGAGGTGACGGGCCGACGCTTTGTTCCCACGCTGTTTATCGCCGTCAGCGTACCGGCGCCATCAATGCGAAATGCGCGCCTTGCGGGTCCTGGCACTGGACGACCCAGCTGCCGCCGGGGACCTCCATCGGCCCCATCAGGATCTTGCCGCCATTGTCGGTCACGCGTTTGGCGGCCGCATCGATGGCCGGAACGTTGAAATAGAATTGCCAGACCGGGACCGGAATCTGCTCCGGCTTGTTCATGATGCCACCGGATTCGGGGCCGGCGGTGAAGGTTTGGTAGGTGCCCATCGGGCCCATATCGAAATCGCCGGCATCGACCCAGCCGAACTGGTCGGAATAGAAATCGAACGCGGCCTTCCAGTCGCTCGTGTAAAGCTCGTGCCAGCCGATATGGCCTGGCGTGCTGGCCGGCACGACAGGCTGGTCGGGGCCGTTCGGCTGCAGGAACATGAATGTCGCGCCTTGAGGATCGGCGACGACGGCAAATCGTCCGACGCCCGGAATGTCTTCGGGCTGGCGATGAACGGTGCCGCCGGCTTTTTTCAGCGATGCCGTCGAGGCATCGACATCTTTTGTATGGATGTAGCCCAGCCAGGCGGGCGGCATGCCCATCTTGGCGGCATCCTGGGGCATGGTCATCAGGCCGGCGACGCCACGCTCGCCGACATTCATGACGATGTAGCGTGGCATGCCGGGCGCCTTGTCGAAAGGCTGTGCCGTCCAGCCGACCACTTTGGGGTAGAACGCCTCGGCGGCGTCGAGATCTGATGTCATCAATTCGTACCAGAAGAAGGGCATCGGGGCTTTTGGCATTTTTCGGTCTCCTCACCTTTCATGCATCGATCGTCGTCCGATCCATCCTAGGACGATCTTCACGACGGAAATCCGACAGCCCCCGAACAACAATGTCTCTGCATGCCAAGCGTTCCCCGATTGCGCGCGCGGCGGTTTTCGATTTCATGAGGGGTTATCGTTCATGCGCTTGATGTCGCTCACATCCGAGCTTGTCGCACTGTGCCATCGGGAAGAGCCCGATCCCGGTCCGGACCCGAGCTGGACGGAGTTGAACGACGAGGATTTCCGGGCAATTGCCTTGCGGCTGTCCGATGAAGCCGACAGGGGGCCGCTATGGGTGTTCGCCTACGGGTCGCTGATCTGGAAGCCGGAATTCGAGTCGATCGAGCAACAGCTCGCCACGGCCTTTGGCTGGCACCGCTCCTTCTGCCTCGACATGGTGCGCTGGCGCGGCAGCGCCGAGCAGCCGGGTTTGATGATGGCGCTCGAACGGGGCGGCCGATGCAATGGGGTGATCTATCGCTTGCCGGACGGCGAAAGCCGGTCCAGATCGAACGGCTGCTGCGGCGCGAGATCAGCGACCACGAAAGTGTCGGCACGGTCAGGTGGTTGCCGGTGCATACGGCGCAAGGTGCGCTGCGCGCGCTTGGCTTCTGGGTCGGTGTTAAGGGCAGGGGAACGTCCCTGAACCAGCCACTGGACAAGGTTGCGAGCGTGCTGGCCAGAGCCTGCGGGCATATCGGGTCCGGCGCCGAATATCTCTACCACACGGTCAGCCATCTCGAGGCGTTCGGCATCCATGATCGCAATCTTTGGCGGTTGCAGGAACTGGTCGCGAACGAGGTCAGGGTTATTCATGGCCGCAGACTTGATCCGCGCCATTCGCTGCGCTCCGCAGAGGCAACCGCAATCGCCTTAACATGAGTAAAAAATTCATATTATTGCGAGGCTTTTCAACGTCTTGCGCGGTCTTGCGCGAAAAATTGACCAATTGATAAAAAAACAAAATGTGCTAGCCTTCCCCAAAACGAAAAACCATGGGGAACTGAGAATGCCAGAAGGCCAGTTCAAAGAAGGCATTGCAGGCGGCAGGCTCTCGGCCGACCAGTACGCGGACAATTTTTCCGACCTGCACCCGCCGCTCGATCACCATGAGGCGCTGGTCGAATCCGACCGTTGCTATTTCTGCTATGACGCGCCGTGCATGAATGCATGCCCGACCTCGATCGACATTCCGCTGTTCATCCGCCAGATATCGACCGGCAATCCGATCGGTTCGGCCAAGACGATCTTCGATCAGAACATTCTGGGCGGCATGTGCGCCCGCGTCTGTCCGACCGAGACGCTGTGCGAAGAAGTTTGCGTACGCGAAGTGGCGGAAGGCAAGCCGGTGCAGATCGGCCGCCTGCAGCGCTACGCCACCGATGTCGCCATGAGCGAGAACAAGCAGTTTTATCCTCGCGCCGAGCCGACCGGCAAGTCGGTCGCCGTGGTCGGCGCCGGGCCGGCCGGCCTTGCCGCCGCGCACCGGCTTGCCCGCCATGGCCATGACGTGACCATACTGGAGGCGCGTCCGAAGGCCGGCGGCCTCAACGAATACGGCATCGCCGCCTACAAGAGCGTCGACGATTTCGCCCAGGCCGAAGTCGACTACGTGACCGCGATCGGCGGCATCGATATCCAGAACGGCAAGGCGCTTGGCCGCGACTATCAACTGTCGGACCTGATCCGCAATTACGATGCGGTGTTTCTCGGCATGGGGCTTGGCGGCGTCAATGCGTTGCGCGCCGATGGCGAGGACGCCGACGGCGTCATCAATGCGGTCGAATTCATTGCCGAGCTGCGCCAAGCGAGTGACCTTTCCGGCCTGCCGGTTGGCCGGCGCGTCGTGGTCATTGGCGGCGGCATGACGGCGATCGACGCCGCCGTGCAGTCGAAGCTGCTCGGCGCCGAGGAGGTGACTATCTGCTACCGGCGCGGCCAGGAGCACATGAACGCGTCCGAGTTCGAACAGGATCTTGCCGCCGCCAATGGCGTCACCATTCGCCATTGGCTGCAGCCGAAGCGGGTCATAGCGGAGGGCGGCAAGGTCAGCGCCATCGAACTCGAATACACGGCGTTGAACGGCGACACTCTTGCCGGCACAGGCGAGACGCTGACGCTCATTGCGGACCAGGTGTTCAAGGCCATCGGCCAAAGCTTTGTGCCGGCAGCACTCAACGGCAGCGGCGTGTCTATCGAGCTCGAAGCAGGGCGCATCAAGGTCGATGCGGAGGGGCGCACTTCACTCGCCAGGGTCTGGGCCGGCGGCGACTGCATCTTCGGCGGCGACGACCTCACCGTCTCGGCGGTCGCGCAGGGCCGCGACGCGGCGGAGAGTATCAATCGAGCACTGACCTCGAACGGGAGGGCATGAGCATGGCAGATATCAGAAACAATTTCGTCGGCATCAAATCGCCCAATCCGTTCTGGCTCGCTTCGGCGCCGCCGACCGACAAGGCCTACAACGTCATCCGCGCCTTCAAGGCCGGGTGGGGCGGCGTGGTGTGGAAGACGCTGGGCGAGGAAGGCCCGCCGGTGGTCAACGTCAACGGCCCGCGCTATGGCGCGATCTGGGGCGCCGACCGCCGACTGCTTGGCCTCAACAATATCGAGCTGATCACCGATCGCGACCTGCAGGTCAACCTGCGCGAGATCAAGCAGGTCAAGAAGGACTGGCCCGATCGCGCCATCGTCGTCTCGCTGATGGTGCCTTGCGTCGAGGAGGCCTGGAAGGCGATCCTGCCGGTGGTCGAAGAGACCGAAGCCGACGGCATCGAGCTCAATTTCGGCTGCCCGCACGGCATGTCGGAGCGCGGCATGGGTGCCGCCGTCGGCCAGGTGCCGGAATATATCGAAATGGTGGTGCGCTGGTGCAAGCAGAACACCCGCATGCCCGTCATCACTAAGCTGACCCCCAACATCACCGATGTGCGCAAGCCAGCGCGCGCGGCACACGCGGGCGGCACCGACGCAGTGTCGCTGATCAACACCATCAACTCGATCACCGGCGTCGATCTCGACAGGTTTGCGCCGCAGCCGACCATCGACGGCAAGGGCTCGCATGGCGGCTATTGCGGCCCGGCGGTGAAGCCGATCGCCATGAACATGGTGGCCGAGATCGCGCGCGATCCCGAAACCCACGGCCTGCCGATCTCCGGCATCGGCGGCATCACCACCTGGCGCGACGCGGCCGAATTCATGGCTCTCGGGGCCGGCAATGTGCAGGTGTGCACGGCGGCGATGACCTACGGCTTCAAGATCGTGCAGGAGATGATCGCCGGCCTGGAAAACTGGATGGACGAGAAGGGCCATGCCTCGCTCGACGACATCGTCGGCCGCGCCACGCCCAATGTCACCGACTGGCAGTATCTCAACCTCAACTACGTCGCCAAGGCGCGTATCGACCAGGACGCCTGCATCAAATGCGGCCGCTGCCACATCGCCTGCGAGGACACCTCGCATCAGGCGATCACCAGCATGGTCGACGGCGTCAGGCACTTCGAGGTGATTGAGGCCGAATGCGTCGGCTGCAACCTCTGCGTCAATGTCTGCCCGGTCGAGAACTGCATCACCATGGAGCCATTGGCCGTCGGCGTGATGGACCAGCGCACCGGCAAGCCGGTGTCGCCGATTTACGCCAACTGGACGACGCACCCCAACAACCCGATGGCCAAGGTGGCGGCGGAGTAGCGAGCCGTTCGACAAAAACGGCGCCTTCGGACGCCGTTTTTTCATTTCCCTATTGCAGATAAAAAGTATCCATGATAAAAACTATCCATGATTAGGAGATCCATCTGATGAAGTTGGGCGAGGGCGTTGAGGCAGCCATCCACTGCGCCGCCATGCTGGCCGGTGTCGAAGGCAACAGCACCATGGCGGCCTCCGCTATGGCGGAGGCTTTCGGCCTGTCGCCGAGCTATCTCCTGAAACATCTCAACATGCTTACCGTCGCGCGCATCCTGGAATCGGTCTCGGGACCGGCCGGCGGCTATCGGCTGGCGCGGTCGGCCGAGCGGATTTCGCTGCTCGATATCGTGCTGGCCGTCGAAGGGCGTGAGCCGGCCTTTCGCTGCGGCGAGATCCGCCGCAACGGTCCGGTCAGGCTCGACGCGTCTGCCTATGTCAAACCCTGCGGCATCAACGCCGCGATGCTGAAGGCCGAGACGGCCTATCGCGCCGCACTCGCCAAAGCAAAGCTGTCCGACATCGTTTCGGAATACGTGACCGATGCCGATCCGCGTTCGGTCGCCGCCGGCTGCGCCTTTGTCGCGCGCCATCAGCGGCCGCAGAAATCCAGTTCAACCAAGCAAGCGTAAAGGACATCAGATGAAACAGAGGCTGCAATTTTTCGCCAAGGCGCCGGAGATCATGAAGGCGGTGTCGGCGCTCAACAAGGCGGTGGACGAATGCGGGATCGAGGAAAGCCTGCTGCACCTGATCAAATTGCGGGCGTCGCAGATCAATGGCTGCTCGTTCTGCGTCGAGATGCACAGCCGCGAGGCGAGGCGCGACGGCGAGACCGAGCAGCGGCTCTACCTGGTGTCGGCGTGGAAGGAATCGCCTCTGTTTTCAGAGCGTGAACGCGCCGCCTTAGCCTGGACCGAGGCGGTGACCCTGATCGCCAACAACGGCGTGCCGGACGAACTCTATGCAAGGACACTTGAGCATTTCTCGGAAGAAGAATTGGTCAAGCTGTCCGTCGCGCTCGGCATGATCAACACCTGGAACCGGCTCTGCGTCCCGTTTCAGGCACTTCATCCGATGCCGGCGGCCAAGGCCGCCTGATCGTCCGGTCAGTTTTGGAGCGCCGTCGAGAGGCGGCGCTCCAATCGTTTTTCAAAGGGAGAGTTCGATGCCTGCCGATTTGCCTTCGGGCTTGTTGTTTCTTGGCCGCCTGCTGCTCGGCGGCGCCTTCGTTTTCGCCGGCCTGCGCAACATTCAGAACGCGGCTTTCCTGACCCAGCTGATGGCCGCGCGCGGCGTGCCGCAAGCGCGGTTGGCGCTGTGGCTTGGCATCGTGCTTCAGCTCGCCGCCGGCGTGCTGGTGATCGCCGGCCTGTGGACGGCCATCGCTGCGGCGGTACTGCTGCTATTCCTCATCGTCGCCACGCCGATGTTCCACAATTTCTGGGACCATCAGGGCCCGGATCGGGCTTCGCGCATCAATGGCTTCGTCGGCAATGTCGCATTAGTCGGCGGTTTCCTGACGCTGATCGCGCAGTCTGTTTGACAGTCCGGCCGCGGCCCTAAGCCCTTTTCGTTCCCTCGATGCGCGTTTTCAGGACAAGGGCGGACGCATGGCGCAGACGGCATCGATCATTAAATCGGAACCAATCGAGCCGTTGACGCATTTGGCACCTATATGCCGAGCATCCAGGACACAATATGAAAATTGCCCATGTCGCGCCGCTTTATGAGTCGGTGCCGCCAAGGCTCTATGGTGGCACCGAACGCATCGTGTCGTATCTCACCGAAGCGCTTGTCGAGTTGGGGCATGAGGTGACGCTGTTTGCCAGTGGCGACAGCCGGACTTCCGCAAAGCTGGTGGCCGCCCGGGAATGCGCGCTTCGCCTCGATCCGCGTCCCTTCAAATCCGAGATCGCGGCGCATCTTTCGATGCTTGCCGAGGTGCGGAAACGGGCGCGGGAGTTCGACGTCATCCACTTCCATCTCAGCCACTTCCTGCACTTTTCCTTCTTCGAGGACATGGCGGAGCGGACGGTGACGACGCCGCATGGCAGGTTGGATTATGTCGACCTGGCGCCGGCCTATGCGCATTTTCCGCGCTTTCCGATGATTTCGATTTCGCGCAGCCAGCAGGCGGGCCTCGCCAAGGCCAACTGGTTGGCGACGATTCACCACGGACTGCCGACCGACATCTACGAGCCGAGTTTCGAGACGACGGCGGAGGAACCCTATCTTTGCTTCCTCGGCCGGTTTTCCCGCGACAAGCGCCCGGACCGCGCCATCGAGATCGCCTTGCGCTCGGGATTGAAACTGAAGCTTGCGGCAAAGATCGGCGACGACGATCGTTCCTATTTCTACGAGATGGTCGAGCCTTTGATCGACGGCGACCGTGTCGTCTATGTCGGCGAGATCGAAGAGGACCAGAAAGTGGAATTTCTCGGCAAGGCGGCTGGCCTGCTGTTTCCGATCGACTGGCCGGAGCCGTTCGGTCTTGCCGCCATCGAGGCCATGGCCTGTGGCACGCCGGTGATCGGCTGGAATTGTGGTGCACTGCCAGAGATCATCGATCAGGGCGTAACCGGTTTTATTGCCGGGTCGATGGACGACGCCGTCGCCGCGGTGCCGGAGCTGCTGCGACTCGACAGGCGAAAGGTGAGGGCTGTTTTCGAAAAGCGGTTTTCCGCCAGAAGAATGGCTGGGGACTACCTCGCCGCCTATGCGCGCCTGATCGGCGTCCCGGTTGAGGCGAAGGCATCGTGAGCAACGTTCGAGCGATGGCAACGAAACAATAGGATTTGTGACGAATGGCCCAACTCGATGAGCGCCAGCTCGATCCCGCCGTAGCGCTTGCGTCGCTCGACGCGACCGCTCCTCGTGAGCCGCACCGGCTGTTTGCGCTCAAGCAGGCCGACTGCTTTGCGGTTGCCGATGCCTATGGCGACATACGCGGCGCCGGCGACGGTTTCTTCCGCGACGATACACGGGTGCTCTCCGAATTCCGGCTGACCATCGGCGGCAGGCAGACGTCGCTGCTTGGCGCCTCCCTCAGCCAGGACAATGTGCTGTTCACCGCCAACCTGACCAATCTGCCGATCCAGAGCGTCAGCGGCCGCGACATCCCGCAGGGCGCGATTCATATCGAACGCGTCAGGCTGCTATGGCAGGACAGGCTGTTCGAGCGCATCACCCTTTCCAACTACAGCCGGGAGACCTCGACAATCGGCGTTTCCCTGCACTTTGCCGCCGATTTCCGTGACATGTTCGAAGTGCGCGGCTCGACACGGCCGAGGCGCGGAATGGCCCATGTGGCCGAGATGAATGCGACATCCGTCCTGCTGCGCTACGAGGGGTTGGATGAACTGGTGCGCGTATCGACGATATCGTTCTCGCAGGCGCCGGACAAATTGACCTCCGAACGCGCCGATTTCCTGGTTGCCGTCACCAAGCGCAGCAGCAAGGTGTTCTATGTCGAGGTCGGTCCCGAGATGGCGGATGCGCCCGACCGCGACCGTTTCCGGGCGGCCGCCGCCCGGGCCCGCTTTGGCATGCGGGCCAAGCGCCGCCACGGCGCGACGGTGCACAGTTCGGGCCGCGTCTTCAACGACTGGGTGGAGCGCGCCCGCGCCGATGTCGCGCTGCTCACCACCGAACTGGCGACGGGACCCTATCCCTATGCCGGCATCCCCTGGTTCTCGACGGCGTTCGGCCGTGACGGCGTCATCTCGGCGCTGCAGATGCTGTGGCTCAATCCAGGCCTGGCGCGGGGGGTGCTGGCCTTCCTTGCCCAGCACCAGGCGACGGAGACGTTGCCATTCAGCGATTCGCAGCCCGGCAAGATCATGCACGAGACGCGCAAGGGCGAGATGGCGGCGCTGCGGGAGCTTCCGTTCGGCCGCTACTATGGCGGCGTCGATACGACGCCGCTCTACATCCATCTCGCCTGTGCCTATGCCGATCGTACCGGCGACATGGCGTTCATCGACATCCTGTGGCCGTCGCTGTGCGCCGCGGCCGAATGGACGGAGGAGGCGGGCCGCGAGACCGGATTCGTCACCTACCAGCGGGCCGCCGAGTCCGGCCTCGCCAACCAGGGATGGAAGGACAGCTTCGATTCCATCTTTCACGCCGATGGCCGCATCCCCAAGGGTCCGATCGCGCTGGTCGAGGTTCAAGGCTATGTCTTTGCCGCCTTCCGGGGGCTGGCCGCACTTGCCCGTCGCCGCGGCGAGGACGAGAGGGCCGATCACTGGGATGACCGCGCGGAGGCCATGCGGGCAGCAGTGGAACGCGATTTCTGGGTCGACGATCTGGGCTTTTATGCGTTGGCGATCGATGGAGCAGGGGAGCCCTGCAAGGTACGGACCTCGAATGCGGGCCACCTACTCTTTGTCGGACTGCCTGAGCCGGAGCGGGCGCGGATGGTCGCCGATCAGCTTCTTTCCGCCTCCTTCCATTCGGGCTGGGGCCTGAGGACGCTTGCCGACGATGCGGTGTTCTTCAACCCGATGTCGTATCACAATGGCTCGATCTGGCCGCATGACACCGCTATGTGCGGTACCGGCCTGGCGCGCTACGGCGAGCGTGAAAGCGTGGTTCGCCTGTTGAGCGGCACGTTCGAATCCGCGGTCCATTTCAACATGCGGTTGCCGGAACTGTTCTGCGGTTTTACCCGAGCGCCGGGCGAAGCACCGATCGCCTATCCCGTAGCCTGCCTGCCGCAAGCGTGGTCGGCGGGTTCCGCCTTCATGCTGATGCAGGCCTGCCTTGGCCTGGAAATCGACGGCTGGGATGGTGAAATCCGCGTTACCCGTCCCAGGCTGCCGATAGGCATAGACACGCTGACGCTTCGCCACCTGGGCGTCGGCGAAAGGGTGGTCGATCTTACCTTCCAACGCGTCGGCGATCGGGTAGTCGCGTTCCTCGCGGACCGCCATGAAGGGCTGGTGCCGCTCGTCGTCAGAACATGAACCAAATTGGGCGGAACCGATCCCGGCTTTCTGCGTTGCAAAAAACACAGGCCCGAACGGCGGCCCTATCCCCGCGGGTAGTCTTAAATCGGGAACACGAACAAAACGGCGGCCGAACGGCCGGAGGTGAGTTGATATTCCAATGACAAATTACGGTGCGGACCTGCTCTGGGTTCTGATCTTCGCGAGCCTCGGTTTTTCCGCTTTCGCCGTGTTCGTCTCCATATCGCGTCAGCGCCGCAGTCGCCCTCCGACGGTTGCACATATCGCCGGCGAAGACGTAGCCGCGGAAGCGGCGCGCAAGGTGATACGCGAGTTCGAAAAGAATGGCCAATCGGCCGATGCGGCGCTGGTGACATGGTCGCCTGAAACATTGCGCAAGATTCTGGCCGACGACCTGCCGGGGGCGCAGGTTATCGTGGTGTCCAACCGCGAACCCTATATCCACAACAGCAAGAATGATGACGTCGAATTGCTGGTGCCGGCCAGCGGACTGGTGTCTGCGCTCGAGCCGATTACCCGCGCCTGTGGCGGCACCTGGATCGCCTATGGCGGCGGAACGGCGGACCGTCTCATGGTCGACGACAACGACCGCGTGCAGGTGCCGCCCGGCAATCCGTCCTACACGCTGCGCCGGGTCTGGCTGACGGAGGAAGAATATCAGAGCTACTATCTCGGCTTCGCCAATGAGGGCCTCTGGCCGCTTTGCCACATCGCCTTCACCCGGCCGATCTTTCGCGCCTCGGATTGGGAAGCCTATCAAGCCGTCAACCGGAAGTTCGCCGACACGGTGGTGGCCGAGGCGCGTAACGAGCGGCCGATCGTGCTGGTCCAGGACTACCATTTCGCGCTGCTGCCGCGCATGATCCGAGAGCGCCTGCCCGAGGCGATCGTCATCACCTTCTGGCACATCCCATGGCCGAATTCGGAGGTTTACAGCATTTGCCCATGGCGCGAACGCATCCTCGAAGGGCTGCTCGGAAGTTCGATCATCGGCTTCCATACCCAGTTCCATGCCAACAATTTCACCGAGAGCGTCGATCGCTTCCTGGAAAGCCGTATCGAGCGGGCGGATGCGGCCATCTCCTATGGTGGGCAGACGACGCTGGTGCACGCCTATCCGATCTCGATAGAATGGCCGGCGGACCTGCTGGCAAAACTGCCTGATGCCGATGACTGCCGCGCCCGCCTGCGGAATAGGTTCGGACTGAAAGCGGATGTGAAGCTGGCCGTCGGGGTCGAACGTCTCGACTACACCAAGGGCATTCTGGACCGGTTTCATGCGCTGGACGAATTGTTCAAGAGATACCCTGAGTGGATCGGAAAACTGGTCTTCCTGCAGATCGCGGCCCCCAGCCGTGGCACACTCCCGGCCTACAAGCTGCTCCACGACGAATGCCATCGCTATGCAGAAGAGCTCAACCAGCGCTACGGCAGCGAGGGCTACAAGCCGGTGATCATGGTGGCTGAACATCATTCGCAGGAACAGGTCTATGAGATCTATCGGGCCGCTGACATATGCATGGTCACCAGCCTGCATGACGGCATGAACCTGGTCGCAAAGGAATTCGTCACGGCGCGCGACGACGAACAGGGCGTCTTGATGCTCAGCACATTCGCCGGTGCTTCGCGCGAATTGCTGGAGGCGCTGATCGTCAACCCCTACGACGCGGCCATGATGAGCGAAGCGCTGCTGCAGGCGCTGAACATGACGCCAGACGAACAGCGCGAGCGCATGCGGCCCATGCGGCAGATGGTCCGCGACAACAATGTCTATCGCTGGGCCGGCAGCATGCTCCTGGACGCGGCACGCTTGCGCAAGCGCGGTGACCTCGATCGCGTAACCGGTGCTGGCGACCGGCCGCCGAGCATCGACAATGTCGTGTCCATGTTCGAGCGGAAACGGGTGGCGCTGTCATGAGTGAAATCCTGCAGAAGGTTGCGAGCAAAACCCTGCAAAAGCCGCAGGCCTTGCTGACCGGCGATTGGGCGTTGTTCCTCGACATCGACGGCACCCTGCTGGAGCATGCGGAACATCCGGACGCGGTCTCGGTCAGCGCCGAGCTTCGCGCTTTGCTGCAAGACCTGGATCACAAGTTGAACGGCGCATTGGCCTTCATCACAGGCCGCTCCGTTGCGGCCGTCGACCAGTTGTTCCAGCCTTTGAAGCTGCGCGCAGCCGGTCTTTATGGCCTGGAACACAGGCTCCTGCCGGGCGACGATGTCGAAATCGCGGATGAGCCGGCGGATATTGCGGCCCTTGCCGACGAGATCGAGGCCGAGCTCGGTCGTGGCGCCTATATCGAGCGCAAAGGCCGGGTGCTGGCCATCCACACGCGCGCCGCCCCGCACCTGCTCCCTCGCGCGACGCAGCTTGTCGAGCAAGCGCTGGCAGTGCTGCCCAAGGGCTACCGGGTGGTTGCCGGCAATGCCGGTGTCGAGTTGCTGCCGCTCGAGGCGGCCAAGGGCGCCGCGATCCGGCGTTTCATGGATATCGCGCCATTCACCGGCCGGCGCCCGGTCTTCCTCGGCGACGACACGTCGGACGAAAACGGCTTCGAAACCGTCAACGATGCCGGCGGCATATCGATACGGGTCAAACCACCAGAATATACCACCGCGCAGTACGGCCTTGCCGGCGTTGCCGAGACGCTCGCCTGGCTGAGAGGTCAACTTTAGGTCTGGCGGCGCAACCGCGATCGCGCGTGCGGGAAAGGAAGGAAAGGAACGGTTTCGATGGGACGCCTTGCACAATTGATTCGAGAGATCACGCCGAATTGGCTTCATTCCCGCTCCCATGGGACCGCCGGCGTCTCACCGTCCGATGCCGACTCCAGATGGGAAGAAGCGATCGACAACAAGATGTATGGGGCCGACACGCCTGATTATTCCCACCTTCCGGAGCACCCCGTTAAGCCGCATACCGCAGGCCGCCATCGCACGTCAGCACCTGGCCGGTCATGAAGCCGTTGGATACGAGAAAGGCTATTGCCTCCGCGACGTCCTCGGCGCGGCCAACGCGGCCGACTGGGGTCTTGCCGGCATAATCGGCAAAGAGCGCCTGCCTCTGCTCCTCGGGCAGAAAATTCCACCACGGCGTGTCGATGACGCCGGGCGCAACGACATTGACGCGCAAGGGCTTGAGCTCTACCGCCAGGATCGGCACCACGGTCAACAGCATGCCGTTGATGGCGGCGATGCCGGCGACGCCCGGCATGGCGAGTTGAGCCGAGACGGCCGAGATGAAGGTGACCGATCCGCTCTTGCTGAGTGTCGGCAAGGCCGCCTGCAGGCAGGACAGTTGCGGGCGAACTTTCTCGTCGACGCCGCTGCCGATGTCGGTCAGGTCGAGCGTCGGGAAGGGGCCAAGGCCCTTGCCGCCGCTCGCCGCCAACACGAGATGATCGAACGGGCCGAGGCGTTCGAAGAAGCCGCTGACCTCGGCCCGGTTCGCGGCATCGAAAACCGCCTTGTCGGCAGCGCCGCCAAGGCTTTTCCATGCGCTCTTCAGCTTCTCCTCGTTGCGCCCGGTGATGGTCACCTTCATGCCCGGGCCGAGCAGTTTTCGCGCCGTCGCCAGGCCGATGCCGGACGAGCCGCCGATGATGACGGCATGTTGGGTTGCCTTGGTCATGAATGCTGTTCCTTCGATGTGGGGGAGGCGGGGCCGACAAGATCGAGGCTCAAACTGCGCAATTGTTGCCTTGCCCTGGCGTCGTAAGCTTGGGATCGGCGCGGGATTCGCGAAGGCCGTCGAAATAAAGGCCGCTTTTTCCGTCGAGCGCTGGCGACGTGGCGAGATTGAGGATAGCGTCAGCCCCGGTCTCAACCGAGTTCCAAGGCGTGACACCCGCCTGCCGAACCATGGTGGTGTTCATGTAACTCGCCGGATGCAGCGCATTGACGATGACGCCGGTACCCTTCAGCTGATCCGCAAGATCGATGGTGAACAGGATCTGCGCCAGCTTGCTCTGGCAATAGGCGCGCACGCCGTCGTAGCTGCGGGTCAGCATGACATCGCCGAAGTCGATCGCCTGCTGCCCCGCCGAGGCGACATTGACGATGCGCGCCGGAGCACTGGCCTTCAGCAACGGCAGAAGCTCCGACGTCAGCAGAAAACCAGCGAGATAATTGACGGCGAAGCGCAGTTCGTAGCCATCGGCGCTGACCTGGCGCTTGGCGCCTTGCCCCGCGGTGCCGACACCGGCATTGTTGATGAGGATGTCGAGCCGGTCCGTTCCGGCGCGCACGGCCTCAGCGAGACGGCGGACCTCGGCCAATGACGACAGGTCGGCGACCAGAAGCTCGGCCTTGCCGCCGGTGGCTTCAATTTCAGTGATAACAGCCTTGCCGCGCGTTGCATCGCGGCCATGTACCAGCACGCGGGCGCCCGCGGCGCCGAGCCGTTGCGCGACGACGCGGCCGACGCCGTCGGTTGAGCCGGTGATGAGGATTGTCTTGTCTTTCAGGTCCATGTTCAGAGCCTCCGTTCTGTTGCTCTGAGTGGAAGATGGGGCAGTTGGCGCGAGCCAAACAGTTCAAACTTTATCCTGGTATCAATACTGCTATACTACGCGCATGGAATCCCAACCCCGCCCGACCCCTACTCACTCGGCTGAAGACAGCCGCCGGCGCGAGCTTGGCGCCTTCCTGCGCTCGCGCCGCGAAAGGCTGACGCCGTCAGCCGCAGGCATCGCCACGGGTCTCAGGCGGCGCACGCCGGGCTTGCGCCGAGAGGAGGTGGCGATGATCGCCGGCGTCGGCACGACCTGGTACACATGGCTGGAGCAAGGGCGTGAGGTCAGGCCGTCGGTCGAGGTGCTGACCGCGCTCGCCGAAGCGTTGCGCCTCGACGCCGCCGAAAAACAGCATTTGTTCATCCTTGCCGACCGCCAGCAGCCGGAGCGCCGTGCCGTAGCGCCGGAAAAGGTCGACGGTCCGTTGCTGCATATGCTGCAGAGCTTGGTGCTGCAGCCGGCCTATGTTGTCGGGCGGCGCTGGGACGTGCTGGCCTGGAACCCGGCGGCGGTCGCGGTGTTCGGCGATTATGGCCTGCTGGAAGGTGACGCCCGCAACATCGTCCACATGGTGTTCACCAACCCGCACCACCGGCGCCTGCTGGTTGACTGGGAGCAATTGGCGCGCACCGTGCTTGCCTCGTTTCGGGCCGCAAGCGCCAGATATGTCGGCGACCCGGATTTCGAGCGGCTGATTGAGTTGATGACACGCTCTAGCCCCGAGTTTCGCAGTTGGTGGCCGCAGCGCGACGTCGCGCACCGACTGTCGGGAGTGAAGCACGTCCGGCACCCGAGCGCGGGCGCCATGACCTTCGAGCATATGAGCTTGTCGATCGGCGACGGCTCCGACATGAAGCTGATCGTCTACACGCCGCTTGCCGAGCAAAACTCCGTCGCCAAGCTGCAGACATTACTGGACGCGCTGCCAGCCGAACGTCGCAGCGCCTGAGGTGTCAGCCCTTTGGCTTGAGCCCGTCGAGGAACAGCTGCTCCAAGAACCTCGCCGCGTCCTCGAAGCGGCCGTCGCCGCCGCGGTTCGGCCCGAGCACGGCGCGGACCTGGACGTCGAAGTCAGCATAGTGCTGCGTCGTTGCCCAGATCGAAAAGATCAGGTGCCAGGGGTCGGTGCGGGCGATCTTGCCGGCGCGCATCCAGCCCTTGATGACGACGGCCTTCTCGTCGACCAGCGTTTTCAACTCGCCGGCCAGCAGCGGCATGATGCGCGGCGCGCCTTGCAGGATCTCGTTGGCGAACAGCCGGCTCTCGCGCGGGAAATCGCGCGCCATCTCCAGCTTGCGCCTGATATAGCTGCGCAATTCGGTCAGCGGATCGCCAATGTCGTCCAACTCGCGCAGCGGCGCCAGCCAGGTGTCGAGAAGGCGCTGCATCAGCGTCTCGTGGATGTCTTCCTTGCGGCGAAAATAGTAGAGCAGGTTCGGCTTCGACATGCCGGCGGCTTCGGCGATCTGGTCGATGGTCGAACCACGGAAACCGTTGGTGGAGAACACCTCGAGCGCCGCCTCCAGGATGAGTTCCCGCTTTTCCTGCTGGATGCGGGTCCGGCGAGGGGCGTCCGTCCCGGTGGTCACCCTTGCAAGCCCTCGTGTTGAGCGTCATCTGGACCAATTCTCTGGACCAGTTTTTCCCTAGCCTGTGGAACGCACTTCAGGTGCTGCATTTCCGCTAGTAATCCCTTGACCGCCGGCAGGGCGGTGCTAACGTTTGTCCAATCGGTCAAAATTTGCGTAGCATGAAAACGCGGCAAAGACCAAGCGTTGGGCGCACCGAAACAGGTTACAAGGGGAAGTCTTGGTCATGTCCAACCGGCTGAAAGTCACGCCGAACGATCTCAGCGCATTTTGGATGCCGTTCACGGCAAACCGGCAGTTCAAGCAGGCGCCGCGCATGATGGTGTCCGCCAAGGACATGCATTACACGACCAGCGACGGCCGCAAGGTGCTCGACGGCACCGCCGGCCTGTGGTGCGTCAACGCCGGCCACTGCCGGCCGAAGATCACCGAGGCGATCCAGCATCAGGCCGCCGAACTCGACTATGCGCCCGCCTTCCAGATGGGCCACCCGATCGTCTTCGAACTGGCCAACCGCTTGGTCGACCTCGCGCCCAAGGGCATGGATCATGTCTTCTTCACCAATTCCGGTTCGGAATCGGTCGAAACCGCGCTCAAGATGGCGATCGCCTATCACCGCGCCAGGGGCGAGGGCTCGCGCACGCGCCTGATCGGCCGCGAGCGCGGCTATCACGGCGTCAATTTCGGCGGCATCTCGGTCGGCGGCATCGTCACCAACCGCAAGATGTTCGGCACGCTGCTCGGCGGCGTCGACCATATGCCGCACACGCATCTGCCGGAAAAGAACGCCTTCACCAAGGGCGTGCCGGAACATGGCGCGGAACTCGCCAACGAACTGGAGCGCATTGTCGCCCTGCATGACGCCTCGACCATCGCCGCCGTCATCGTGGAGCCGGTCGCCGGTTCCACCGGCGTCATCCTGCCGCCGAAGGGCTATCTGCAGAAGCTGCGCGAGATCTGCACCAAGCACGGCATCCTGTTGATCTTCGATGAGGTCATCACCGGTTTCGGCCGTCTCGGCACGCCGTTCGCCGCCGATTACTTCGGCGTCACGCCCGACATCATGACCACCGCCAAGGGCGTCTCCAACGGCGTCATCCCGATGGGAGCGGTGTTCGTGAAGAAGGAAATCCACGACGCCTTCATGACCGGCCCCGAGCACATGATCGAGTTCTTCCACGGCTACACTTATTCGGGCAATCCGATCGCCTGCGCAGCCGCTCTGGGCACGCTCGACACCTACAAGGAAGAGGGCCTGCTCACCCGCGGCGAGGAGTTGGCGCCGTACTGGGAAGACGCACTGCATTCGCTGAAGGGCGAGCCGAACGTCATCGACATCAGGAACATCGGCCTGATCGGAGCGATCGAGCTGGCGCCGATCGCCGGCCAGCCGACCAAACGGGCCTTCTCCGCCTTCGTCAAGGCGTTCGAGCGCGGCGCGCTGATCCGCACCACCGGCGACATCATCGCGCTGTCGCCGCCGCTGATCATCACCAAGGGCCAGATCAACGAGTTGATCGACCATGTCCGGGAAGTGCTGAGGGCGATCGATTGAAGAACTGGACGCGGATATCCCTCCCCCTCGAGGGGAGGGTGGCCGCGAAGCGGTCGGGTGGGGTCGGTGCGGCAGTGCGCCGACCTGATCTTTTGCTGCGAGGTCGCTCCTGATGCCCCGTACCCGCGTGAGTTTCGAAATGCGCCAGAAGGCGCGCGCGCTTCGAGTTCACGCGACCAAGGGCGAATCCCTGCTGTGGTATGAACTGCGGGAGCTGAAGTCGGTGGGCATCAAGTTCCGCCGCCAGTGCCCGATCGGGCCTTATATCGTCGACTTCGCGTGCTTCGCCGTAAAGCTGGTCGCAGAGGTCGATGGTGATCTGCACGAACACGAGAGGGGTAAACGGCACGATGCCGTCCGCGATGCCTATCTCCGCTCGCTCGGGTTCGACGTCTTTCGCGTTGACGAGCCCGATGTCATAAATAGCGCTTGGCATGTCGCACAGGTGGTCAAGGGGAAGGTTGAGCATATGTCAGCCGACCCCACCCGACCGCTTCGCGGCCACCCTCCCCTCGAGGGGGAGGGGGACGCTGGCGAACCGCAATCGATAAGGTTTTAGAAAAATGGCCGCACCCGGCGAGAATCTGCGAATCAATTCAGATCGTTTGTGGGATTCCATCATGGAGATGGCGAAGATCGGCCCCGGCATTGCCGGCGGCAACAATCGCCAGACCGTGACCGACGAGGACGGCGAGGGCCGGCATCTGTTCAAGCGCTGGTGCGATGCGGCCGGGCTCGAAATGGGCGTCGACGAGATGGGCACGATGTTTGCCCGCCGAGAAGGCACCGATCCCAGCCTGCCGCCAGTCTATGTCGGCAGCCATCTCGATACACAGCCGACCGGCGGCAAATATGACGGCGTGCTCGGCGTGCTGGGCGGACTTGAAGTGGTGCGCTCGCTCAATGATCTCGGCATCAAGACCAAACATCCGATCGTCGTCACCAACTGGACGAACGAGGAGGGCGCGCGCTTCGCGCCGGCGATGATGGCGTCCGGCGTGTTCGCCGGCGTGCTCGACCAGGCCGATGTCTACGGGCACACCGACCAGCAGGGGAAAAAATTCGGCGAGGAGCTCGAACGCATCGGCTGGAAGGGCACCGAGAAGGTCGGTGACCGCATGATCCACGCTTTCTTCGAACTGCATATCGAGCAAGGACCGATCCTTGAGGACGAAGACATCGACATCGGTGTCGTCACCCACGGCCAGGGCCTGAAATGGCTGCAGGTGACGCTGACCGGCAAGGAAGCGCATACCGGCTCGACGCCGATGCCAAAGCGCCGCAATGCCGGGCTCGGCATGGCACGCGTGATCGAGCTGGTGCACGAGATCGCCATGGACTACCAGCCCGACGCCGTCGGCGCGGTCGGCCACATGGAGGTCTATCCCAACTCGCGCAACATCATCGCCGGCCGCACCGTCTTCACCATCGATATCCGCTCGCCCGAGAAGGAAGTGCTGGACGCCATGGACGGCCGCATCCGCGAAGGCATCGACACGATCTGCGAGGCGCTCGACATCCGCTACGAGATCGAACAGGTCGGCGCTTTCGATCCGGTCACCTTTGACGCCGGTTGCGTCAAGGCGATCCGCGATGCCGCCGAACGCCTCGGCTATTCCCACCGCAACATCGTCTCCGGCGCCGGCCATGACGCCTGCTGGATCAATCGCGTTGCGCCGACCGCCATGGTGATGTGCCCCTGCGTCGACGGGCTGAGCCACAATGAGGCCGAGGAGATCACCAAGGAATGGGCCAGCGCCGGCGCCGACGTTTTGTTCCATGCCGTGGTGGAGACGGCTGTCATCGTGGAGTGAGCTTAGAAACTACTTTCCAAACGCCGCTCGCAAAGAAGCGCGAAGAGAACAAGGGAACACGAAAATGACCAAAGTCATCAAGAACGGCACCATCGTCACCGCCGACCGCACGTGGAAGGCCGATGTGCTGTTCAGCCACGGCAAGATCGTCGCCATCGGCGCGGGACTGCATGGCGACCACGAGTTCGACGCCACCGGCTGCTACGTCATGCCGGGCGGCATCGACCCGCATACGCATCTCGAAATGCCGTTCATGGGTACCTATTCGGCCGACGATTTCGAATCCGGCACGCGGGCAGCCCTTGCCGGCGGCACGACGATGGTGGTCGATTTCTGCCTGCCAGCGCCGAAGCAGTCGCTGCTCGAAGCCTTGCAGATGTGGGACAACAAGACCTCGAAGGCATCCTGCGACTATTCCTTCCACATGGCGATCACCTGGTGGGGCAAGCAGGTGTTCGACGAGATGGCCACCGTCGTCGACAGGGGCATCACCTCGTTCAAGCACTTCATGGCCTACAAGGGCGCGCTGATGGTCGACGACGACGAGATGTATGCGTCGTTCCAGCGCTGCGCCGACCTCGGCGCGCTGCCGCTGGTGCATGCCGAGAACGGCGACGTGGTCGCCGCCCTGTCGCAGAAGCTGCTTGCCGCCGGCAACAATGGTCCCGAGGGTCATGCTTATTCGCGGCCGCCGGAAGTCGAGGGCGAGGCGACCAACCGCGCCATCATGATCGCCGATATGGCGGGCGTGCCGCTCTATGTCGTGCATGTCTCCTGCGAGCAGAGCCACGAAGCGATCCGCCGGGCGCGGCAGAAGGGCATGCGGGTGTTCGGCGAGCCGCTGATCCAGCATCTGACACTCGACGAGAGTGAATATTTCGACAAGGACTGGGACCATGCGGCGCGCCGCGTGATGAGTCCGCCCTTCCGCAATAAGCTCCACCAAGACTCGCTCTGGGCCGGCCTGCAGGCGGGCTCGCTGCAGGTGGTGGCGACCGACCACTGTGCCTTCACCACCAAGCAGAAGCGCAACGGCGTCGGTGATTTCACCAAGATCCCGAACGGCACCGGCGGGTTGGAAGACCGGATGCCGGTTCTATGGACCACCGGCGTCAACACCGGCCGGCTGACGATGAACGAGTTCGTCGCGGTGACCTCGACCAACATCGCCAAGATTCTCAACATGTATCCGAAAAAGGGTGCCATCGTCGAAGGCGCCGATGCCGACATCGTCGTCTGGGATCCCGGCGCCAAGAAGAAGATCACGTCGAAAAAGCAGCAGTCGGTGATCGACTACAACGTCTTCGAAGGGTTCGAGGTGACTGGCCTGCCGCGCTTCGTCTTCTCCCGCGGCGAATTGTCGATCCAGGAGGCCGAGGTCAAGGCCAAGCCCGGCCATGGCGAGTTCGTCGCTCGCGAGCCGAATGCGGCGGTCAACCGGGCGCTGTCGACGTGGAAAGAGATTTCCGCGCCGCGCAAGGTGGAACGCACCGGTATCCCGGCGACCGGGGTTTGAGCTTGGCGCGTTCGGCCGCGCTTTTTTCGTTGGTCCTGGCGGCAATTGTCTCCGGCCCGGCAGCAGGCGGCGTGCTGGCCGGCTCCTGGGGCAATGATGTCGGGTGTGCCGGCCTCAAGGTCGGCTATCAGGACAGTGACGCTTATATCGTCCTGACCGCCGAAGGCATCGAGACCTATGGCAGCGGCTGCCGGTTCGCGCATCAATTGAAGCCGGTGCTGGGTGAACAATCACTGATTTCGACCTGTTCTGCCGAAGGCGAGGCAGGAAGGACCGTCGAAACCGTCGTGGTCACCAACAAGGGAGAGGATGGTTTCTTTGTCACCATCCCCGGCCTTGAGGAAATGGGGCCGCTGCAATCATGTTTGTGACGTTTTGGGGGTGAGCATGCGTGGTTTTGGTCTATCTGTCGCGATGGTTCTCGTGCTGGCTGCGGGGCAAGTTTCGGCGGCGGGCATCGATCTGTCCAAGCCCTATGGCAACAAGTCCGGTTGCATCAACAAGAACGGCCAGAAAGTCTATGCGGAAGACATGCTGCTGCTGAACGCTACGGAATTCATCACCGCGACCAACGCCTGCACCTTTACCGACAAGAAGACGCAGGCTGACGGTTCGCTGGTGGTAAAGTCAATGTGCGAGGCAGACGGCGGGGATGGTCAGTCGCCGATACAGTTCACCATCAAGCGCAGTCCCAAGAACGCCAAGAAGCTGGTGATCGCGGATGAGGATGGCACTGTGTACGGGGAAGTTTCCCGGTGCCGATGACGCGCAAGTTCCTATCGATGCCGTCGGATTCAGGCGACCAGCGCATCCAGTTCCGGCAACAGGACGACGCTTTCCTGTTCGTTGGGATCGGTGCGGGCAATGACGGCCGAAGACGGGGCGCCGCTCAGATTGGCCGGCAAATGCGGCACGCCGGCGGGAATGTAGAAAAGGTCGCCAGCCTTGACGACGATATGATGCTCAAGCCGGTCGCCATACCAGGTATGGACTTCGCCGGAGAGGACATAGATCGCCGTTTCATGGCTCTCATGCATGTGCGCCTTGGCGCGGGCGCCGGGTGGCATGGTGAGGACGTGCATGCAGATGCCGGAGGCGCCGACGGTTTCGGCGGCGATGCCGGCGAAATAGGTCAATCCCTGCTTGCCTTCATAAGTGCTTTCAGGGCGGATAAGGTGACAAGTGGGTTTGGGCGACATCGGGAAACTCCGGGCGTCGATTGAGTGTGGGACAAGACCAATGGGACAGGGCGAGTGGAAAACAACATCGCAATAAAAGCAATCGGATTCCAGCCGGCGCTGCGGGGACGGGACCAGGCGGGCGGCAGCCGATGACAGGGATTTCGCCAGCCGTCGTCGCGGCCAGCAAACTCGGACTGACCTTCCAGACCAGTGACGGCCCGGTGCAGGCGCTGTCCAATGTCGATCTCACCATCGGCAAGGGAGAGTTCGTCTCCTTCATCGGGCCCTCGGGCTGCGGCAAGACCACGCTGCTGCGCGTCATCGCCGATCTGGAGAAGCCGACCTCGGGGACGATTTCGGTCAACGGCATGACAGCAGAACAGGCACGCGAGAAACGCGCCTATGGCTATGTCTTCCAGGCGGCAGCGCTGTTTGCCTGGCGCACCATCGAGCGCAATGTCGGGCTGCCACTGGAGATCATGGGCCTGTCCAAGGCGGAGCAGGCGCAACGCATCAAGCGCACGCTCGATCTCGTCAACCTCTCAGGATTCGAGAAGAAATATCCCTGGCAGCTGTCGGGCGGCATGCAGCAGCGCGCCTCGATCGCTCGCGCGCTGGCCTTCGATGCCGACCTGCTGCTGATGGACGAGCCGTTCGGAGCTCTGGACGAGATCGTGCGCGACCATCTCAACGAGCAATTGCTGGAACTGTGGGGGCGGACCAACAAGACCATCTGCTTCGTCACCCATTCCATTCCCGAAGCGGTGTATCTGTCGACGCGCATCGTCGTCATGTCGCCGCGTCCGGGCCGCGTCAGCGATGTCATTGAATCGACGCTGCCGAAAGAACGGCCGCTCGATATCCGCGAGACGCCGGAGTTTCTGGCGATCGCCGCGCGAGTCCGCGACGGGCTGCGGGCAGGGCATAGTTATGATGATTGAAGTGGCGAAGGATGAGGTTCCTCCTCTCCCCAACGGGGAGAGGGTGGCCGGAGCGAAGCGGAGGTCGGGTGAGGGGGCGGCACCGACAGATCCGACCAAAAGAAAGGTCGGGGCAACCGAGCGCGCCCGAAAGCTGCGGTTTGACGAGACCGAAGCCGAGTACAGGCTTTGGGGAGAACTGAGGGGCCGTCACCTCAACGGCTACAAATTTGTGAGGCAGGTGCCGCTTGGGCCATTCATCGCTGATTTTGTTTGCCGTGAGATGGGCCTGATTGTCGAACTCGACGGCAGCCAACACGCGGATTCACCAACCGATCCGGCCAGAACAGCTTGGCTGAATGGCCATTGTTATTCGGTTCTCCGGTTCTGGAACCATGAGGTTTTGGCCGAACGTCGAGCGGTCCTGGATACGATCTTGGCTTGCCTGGACGGAAAGATTTCTACCCCCTCACCCGACCTCCGCTTCGCTCCGGCCACCCTCTCCCCGTCGGGGAGAGGAGGGCGCGTACCTGGCGAGGTTCGCTAGATGGACACTTTCCGCGACAAGCTCATTCCCGTGACCTCGATCCTCGCTGGCGTCGTCGTCCTCTGGTATGTTTTCGCCGTCATCCTCAACACACCGTTCCAGCGCGATCTCGACCGCCGCGCCGGTGAATCACCTGCCTTGAGCGAGTTCATCGCCAACACGTTGGCGCAGCCGAAGCCGACGCTGCCGGCGCCGCATCAGGTGGCGGTGAATTTTTTCGAAAACACGTTCCTGCGGCCCGTCACCTCTAGTCGCAGCCTCGTCTACAATGCCTGGGTGACGCTGTCGTCGACGCTGCTTGGCTTTGCCTTCGGCACGGCGCTCGGCATAATCATTGCGGTCGGTATCGTGCATGTGGCGACGCTCGATCGCAGTCTGATGCCGTGGATCATTGCCTCGCAGACCATTCCCATCCTGGCGGTGGCGCCGATGATCATCGTCGTGCTGGCGGCGGTCGGCATCACCGGCCTGGTCCCGAAGGCGATGATCTCGACCTATCTGTCGTTCTTCCCGGTGACCGTGGGCATGGTGAAGGGCCTGCGCTCGCCCGAGATCATGCATCTCGACCTGATGCACACCTACAACGCCAGCCGTGCGCAGACCTTCTGGAAATTGCGTGTGCCGGCCTCGGTGCCGTTCCTGTTCACCTCGATGAAGGTGGCGGTGGCGGCAAGCCTGGTCGGCGCCATCGTCGGCGAACTGCCGACCGGCGCTGTTGCCGGCATCGGCGCCAAGCTGTTGGCCGGCGCTTACTACAGCCAGTCCATCGACATTTGGTCGGCGCTGGTCGCCGGCTCGGTGGTGGCCGCGCTTCTGGTCATGGTGGTCGGCATCGCCGGGCGCATCGTCGATCGCGCCATGGGCGGGAGGCCGGCATGAACTGGCTGAAACCTTCCTGGCAAGCGTTGCTGGCCATTGTGCTGTGCCTGATCGCGGTCGCGCTTGGTGCGATGTCGAAGCCGGAGGCGGCTGCGCTTGCGGACCCAACGGTCAGCATCAACTATCCCTATCTCGGAACCAAAAGCTTGATGTTCGGCCTGGCCATACTGGCGGCGCTGATCTCAATGACCAGGATTCCGCCCCTTGCTGAAGCGATGGTGCTCTTTGTCGGCGCTCACCTGATCGCCTGGCTGCTGATATCGGGCATTACCGGTTTTGAGGGCACCGCACTGGCGCCGAATTTCCTGCTGCTCGCGGCCGCATGGCTGCTTGGCTGGCGCTGCGTGGCGGTGCTGTCGTCATTGCGCCCTTTCGCCAGTTGGGCTCGGACGGGGTTGCGCCTGATCATCCCAGCCATCTTCGGCGCCTGGATCCTGATCATCTGGGAAGCGGTGACGCGAGGCGCGGGCATCCCCTTCATCCTGTTGCCGCCGCCCAGCGCCATCGGCGTGCGCATCGCCGGTTCGCTGCCTGTACTCGGCGCCGACGTCCGTCAAACCATCTTCAAGGCGGTTGTCTTCGGCTATGTCGTGGGCAGTGGCGCCGGCTTCATCGCCGCGGTGCTCGCCGACCGTGTGCCGTTCCTACGGCGCGGGCTGCTGCCGATCGGCAACATGGTCTCGGCGCTGCCGATCATTGGCGTCGCACCGATCATGGTCATGTGGTTCGGCTTCGACTGGCAGTCCAAGGCGGCGGTGGTCATCATCATGACCTTCTTCCCGATGCTGGTGAACACGGTCGCCGGTCTCGCCGCCTCGGGTCATATGGAGCGCGACCTGATGCGCACCTATGCTTCGGGCTACTGGCAGACATTGCTGAAGCTCAGGCTGCCGGCAGCCGCGCCCTTCATCTTCAACGCGCTGAAGATCAACTCGACGCTGGCGCTGATCGGCGCCATCGTCGCCGAGTTCTTCGGTACGCCTGTCGTCGGCATGGGCTTCCGCATCTCGACCGAGGTCGGGCGGATGAACATCGACATGGTCTGGGCCGAAATCGCAGTTGCAGCACTTGCGGGTTCGGTCTTTTATGGCGTGGTCGCTCTTGTCGAAAGAGCCGTCACGTTTTGGCATCCCTCTGTCCGTGGTGGATAGGGGCGGTGGGTTTAAGGGTGCTAACTTCAGAGGGTAAAAACATGAAAAGACTTGTTATTCCAGTTCTGGCCGGCGCGATGTCGCTAGCCGCTTTCCAGGCAATGGCCGCCGACAAGGTGACCTTGCAGCTGAAATGGGTCACGCAGGCCCAGTTTGCCGGCTACTATGTTGCCAAGGCCAAGGGTTTCTACGAGGCCGAAGGCCTCGACGTCGACATCAAGCCGGGCGGTCCCGATATTGCCCCCGAGCAGGTGATCGCCGGTGGCGGCGCCGACGTCATCGTCGACTGGATGGGCGGTGCGCTGGCCGCCCGCGAGAAGGGTGTGCCGCTGGTCAACATCGCCCAGCCGTTCAAGAAGGCCGGCATGGAGCTGGTCTGCCCGAAGGACGGCCCGATCAAGACCGAAGCCGACTTCAAGGGCCACACGCTCGGCGTCTGGTTCTTCGGCAACGAATATCCGTTCTACGCCTGGATGAACAAGCTTGGCCTCAAGACCGATGGTGGTCCGGACGGCGTCACCGTCCTGAAGCAGAGCTTCGACGTGCAGCCGCTGATCCAGAAGCAGGCGGATTGCATCTCGGTCATGACCTACAACGAGTACTGGCAGCTGATCGACGCCGGCTACAAGCCCGAACAGCTGACCGTGTTCAACTATTCGGCGATGGGCAACGACCTGCTCGAGGACGGGCTTTATGCGTCGGAAGACAAGCTCAAGGATCCGGCCTTCGAGGACAAGATGGTGCGTTTCGTGCGCGCTTCGATGAAGGGCTGGAAATACGCCATCGACCACAATGACGAAGCCGCGAGCATCGTCATGGACGGCGGCGGCCAGGACGAAAACCACCAGAAGCGGATGATGAGCGAAGTCGCGAAGCTGATCGACAATGCCGACGGCAAGCTCGATCCGGCAACCTACGAGCGCACCGCCAAGGCGCTGCTCGACCAGAAGATCATCACCAAGGAGCCGACCGGCGCCTACACCACCGCCATCACCGACAAGGCGGTCAAGTAAGCCTAGCTGGCAACATCTCGATCTCGAACGGCGCCTCTGGCAGAAGTGTCAGAGGCGCCGTTCCTTTATGGTGTTCATGACGAAGCTGGTCTCGATCGAGGCGACGCATTTCAATCGCGCGATCTTTTCCTTGATGAAGCGCTCGTACTGCTCGAGGCTTCCGGTCACCACCTTCAGCACATAGTCGCGCGAACCGGTGACGAGGTGGCATTCCAGGACCTCTTCCCAGCCGCGGATCGCATCCTCGAACATCACGATCTCGTCCTCGTTCTGGCGGCTGAGCCGGATGGTAGCGATGGCGACCATGCTCCAGCCGAAGGCTGAGGGGTCGACCAGCGTGGTGTAGCCCCTGATGACGCCGGTTTCCTCCAGCCGCCGCACCCGCCGAAGGCAAGGCGATGGCGACAAGCCGATCCGTTCGGCAAGCTCGTTGTTGGTGATGCGGGCATCAGCCTGCAGCTCACGCAGGATCCTGCGGTCGAAATCATCGGCTACTTTCTGCTGCACTTTCTGTCTCTCCAGGCGATTTGTTGCGGGAATGCAGCCATGCGAGCCGAAGAATAGCAAGGACTGGCGGATCAGGATCGCATAAATTGCTGCGACACTCCTCGAATAAGGCAGAAAAGACATGACCGCGCCACGCCCATCGAAAACCCATATCGGCAACCACAAGCTCCATCCGGAGACGCTGATGCTGAGCTATGGTTTCGATCCGCAGCTTTCGGAGGGCGCGGTCAAACCACCGGTATTCCTGACCTCGACTTTCGTCTTCAAGTCAGCGGAAGAGGGACGCGACTTCTTCGACTACACGTCGGGCCGCAAGGAGCCGCCGAGCGGTACCGCGTCCGGCCTGGTCTATTCGCGCTTCAACCATCCCAACAGCGAGATCGTCGAGGACCGGCTGGCGATCTATGAAGCGACGGATGCCTGCATCCTGTTTTCGTCAGGCATGTCGGCGATCGCCACCACACTGCTAGCCTATGCCCGTCCGGGCGACGTCATCCTGCATTCGCAGCCACTCTATGGCGGCACCGAGACGCTTCTGACGCGCACGCTTTCAGGTCTCGGCATCGGCGCTGTCGGCTTCGCCGACGGCGTCGACGAGACGGCAGTGCGCGCGGCTACCGACGCGGCCATCGCGAAGGGCCGCGTATCGGTCATCCTGATCGAGACGCCGTCAAATCCGACCAACAGCCTGGTCGACATCGCTCTGATGCGGACGATCGCCGACGAGATTGGCACGGCTCAAGGGTCGACGCCGATCGTCGTCTGCGACAACACATTGCTCGGCCCGGTTTTCCAGCGGCCGATCGAACATGGCGCCGATGTCTCGGTATATTCGCTGACCAAATATGTCGGCGGCCATTCCGACCTCATCGCGGGCGCCGCCATGGGCAGCAAGGCGGTCACCAAGCCCATCAAGGCGCTTCGCGGCGCGATCGGCACGCAGCTCGACCCGCATTCCTGCTGGATGCTCGGCCGGTCGCTGGAGACGCTGTCGATCCGAATGGAGCGGGCCAACGACAATGCGCGCCTGGTCGCCGAATTCCTGCGCGATCATGCGAAGGTCGAGAAGGTACATTATTTGCCGTTCCTGGGCGAGGATACGCCAGCGGGCCGCGTCTACAGGGCGCAATGCAGTGGCGCCGGCTCGACCTTCTCCTTCGACATCAGGGGCGGGGAGACGGCGGCCTTCGCCTTCCTCAACGGGTTGCAGATCTTCAAGCTGGCGGTAAGCCTCGGCGGAACGGAATCCTTGGCCAGTCACCCCGCGGCCATGACCCATTCGGGAATTCCCTACGAGGTGCGCCAGCGCATCGGCGTGCTTGAGACCACGGTCAGGCTGTCGATCGGTGTCGAGCACCCGGACGATCTGATCGCCGACCTGACGCAGGCGCTGGCGGCGGTCTGACGGGTCATTCCCTGGAATCCGGGAAGGGCAAGGATCGGATTCCTTCATCAGCCATCACAAATGCGTGTGGTGGGATACATTTCGCTGCTCAGCCGTTGCATTACCGCATGCGCGCGCCGGGAGGCGCGACGGATGCGACATCCCAATCGGAGGTGCTTCATGCGCAACCTATCCTTCTTCCCGGCGCTTTCGGCGCTGGCCATTTCGACCGCGTTCCTGTTCGCATCGCCGGCTCTGGCCGCCACGGAAAAGTTCAAGGCGACGCTCGACGGCGGCCAGCAAAACCCGCCCGTCACCACGAAGGGCAAGGGCACGGCCACTTTCACGTTCGACACGGCCAAGAAGAAGCTCAGCTGGAACGTCAAATATTCCGGCCTCAGCGGACCAGCGACGGGCGCGCACATTCACGGCCCGGCGGCGATGGGTGCAAACGCCGATCCGGTCATCCCATTCAAGAAGCTCAAGAGCCCGATCAGGGGATCTGAAACGCTGACGGATGCCCAGGTGGCTGACCTGGAGGCAGGCAAATATTACGTCAACATCCATACATCAGCCAACAAGGACGGTGAAATCCGCGGCCAGATCGAAAAGGCGAAGTAGGTTGTTTCGAAAGAAGGGGCGGGCGACCGCCCCTTCTTTCTGAATCACGCCTTGTCGCGGATCTGGCTCATCGTCCGGGTCGGCGTGATCGCCTCCGGGTCGAGCCTGATTTCGACGATCGCCGGCTTGCCGCTGGCGAGGGCACGCTCGAAGGCCGGGGCGAACTCCGCGGTCTTCTCCACCGTTTCTCCATGGCCGCCATAGGCGCGGGCGAGGGCCGCGAAGTCAGGGTTCTTCAAATCAGTGGCGATGACGCGGCCGGGGTATTCGCGCTCCTGATGCATGCGGATGGTGCCGTAGATGCCGTTGTTGACGACGACGACGACGATCGGCAGGTCGTACTGCACGGCGGTGGCGAACTCCTGCCCGTTCATCAGGAAGCAGCCGTCGCCCGCGAAGGCGACCACGGTTCGATCCGGAAACAGCTCTTTGGCGGCGACCGCAGCAGGCGTGCCATAGCCCATCGAGCCTGAGGTCGGTGCTGCTTGTGTGGCGAAGCGCCGGGAGCGATGGAAGCGATGCACCCAGGTGGCGTAATTGCCGGCGCCATTGGTGAGTATGGCGTCATCGGGCAGCATCTTTTCCAGGTAGTTCATGATCGGCCCCATCTGGACCGAGCCGGGGCCGCTCTCCGGCGGCGTCGACCAGTCGAGATAGGCGGCATGCAACTTTGACGTTTCGGCTGCCCAACTCGGAGCCGAGACCGGCTTGCGCTTGGCGAAGGCCTCGACAAAGGCGGATGGCGAGGCGTTGATCGCCAGTGCCGGCCGGTAGACGCGGCCAAGTTCGCCAGCGTCGGCATGGACATGGACCAACGCCTGGTCCGGATAGGGGCTTTTCAAGAGAGTGTAGTCGGACGACGGCATTTCACCCATGCGGCCGCCGATCAGCAGCACGAGATCGGCCTGCTTGATCGCTGTCGCGAGCTTCGGATTGATGCCTATGCCGACATCGCCGGCATAGTTCGGATGCAGATGGTCGAACAGCATCTGGCGGCGGAACGAACAACCGACCGGCAGCGACCACGCCTCGGCGATCGTGCGCATTTGTGCAACCGCCTCGGCATCCCAGCGCGTGCCGCCGAGGATGACGAACGGCCGCTTGGCGTTGGCCAGCAATTTCTCCAACGCGTCGAGTTCGGCTTCGCCGGCTCGCGTTTCGACCGGTGTGTGGGCCAGCGCGATGGGCGCTTCGACGACGCTGGTCAGCATGTCTTCCGGCAGCGAGATGACGACCGGGCCGGGGCGGCCCGATGTCGCCACCGCGAAGGCGCGGGTGACGAATTCCGGGATGCGCGACGCGTCGTCGATCTCGACCACCCATTTGGCGATGTCACCGAAGAACCTGACGTAATCCACCTCCTGGAACGCCTCGCGCTCCTTGGCGTGGCTGGCGACCTGGCCGATGAACAGGATGACGGGTATGGAATCCTGCATGGCGATGTGGATGCCGGCTGAGGCGTTGGTGGCGCCGGGGCCGCGGGTGACGAAGCAGATGCCTGGCTTGCCAGTCAGGCGGCCGTGACAATCGGCCATCATCGCAGCACCGCCTTCCTGGCGGCAGACGATGGTGCGGATCGCTGAATCGTGCAGCGCGTCGAGCACCGCCAGATAGGATTCACCGGGTACGCAATAGATGCGGTCTGTGCCGTTGGCTTCGAGCGCGTCGACGATCAATTGTCCGCCGGTCTTCATTGTCCAGACTTCTCCAGTTCGGCAAGGATTTCTTGCGTGTGCTCGCCCAGGCGCGGCGAGGGGCGTCCATAGACGAGCGGCGTACCAGACATGATCATCGGCGCACGCACCGACGGCAGAAGGTTGCCGTGGCCGTCGTCGAGATCGAGCCGCATGCCTCGCGCGATGGTCTGCGGATCGGCGAACATCTGGCCGATCGTGTTGATCGGGCTGGCCGGCACGCTCGCCGCTTCCAGCCTTGCCAGCAGCGGATCGCGATCAAAAACCTTCAGCGCCTCGATGATGCGTTCGCGCAGCTTGACCCGGTTGGCGACCCGGGCCGGATTGGTCGCAAAGTCGGGATCGACAGGCAAATCGTCCAACCCGACGGCAGCGCAGAATTTCGCGAACTGGCCGTCATTGCCGACCGCCAGGATGATGTGGCCATCCCTGACCGGCACCACTTCGTAAGGGGCGATGTTCATATGCGCATTGCCCATCTGCACCGGCGACTTGCCGGAAACGAGATAGTTGAGGTTCTGGTTGCCGAGCGCCGAGATCTGGGTGTCGAAGAGTGCCATGTCGATCTGCTGGCCTTCGCCGGTCTGTTCGGCATGGCGTAGTGCAGCCTGGATGGCGATGACCGAATAGAGGCCGGTGAAGATGTCGGAGATGGCGACGCCGGCCTTTTGCGGCTCGCGGCCGACCTCGCCGGTGATCGACATCATGCCGGCCATGGCCTGGATGATGAAGTCATAGCCGGCGCGTGGCGCGTATGGGCCATCCTGGCCGAAGCCGGTGATCGAGCAATAGACGAGGCGGGGGTTGATCTCGCGCAGACTGTCATAGTCGAGGCCGTATTTCTTCAGGCCGCCGAGCTTGAAATTCTCGATCAGCACATCCGACGTCGCGACCAGCCGGCGCACGGTCTCGGCGCCCGCCGGCGTCGAGAAGTCGATGGCGATGGAGCGCTTGCCACGATTACAGGAATGGTAATAGGCAGCCGACAGGTTCTCGCCATCCTTTCCCATGACGAAGGGCGGACCCCATTTGCGGGTATCGTCGCCACCATCGGGGCTCTCGACCTTGATCACATCGGCGCCGAGATCGGCAAGCAATTGCCCGGCCCATGGCCCGGCAAGGATACGGGCGAGTTCGACGACGCGGACGCCTTTCAGCGGGGGTTCGGCCATAAATCACCGTGGTTGCTGCAATCACCTTGATTGCTGCGAATGCAGAGCCTCTATCAAGCCCTGCAATGGCTGTCACGGCTCTTGCGATAGGCCAATCCCTTCAGCCCTTCAGCACGCCGTCGGCCCAGGTCGCAAAATCATCCATGATGATGTCGCGATTCACTTCGTTCAGGCTTTCGTGGCGGGTGTCGGCGTAAACCTTTGAAACGAGATTCGAAAAGCCCATCGCACGCATGCGACCGGCAAGATGCATGATCCCCTTGCCGTAATCCGAGGCGGGATCTTTTCCGCCGCCAACGATGTTGACGGGGAGGTCGCGCCGGATGCCGGCAAAGCCGGCATCCTTGCCGCCGTTCAACGCCATCTCGACGATATCACGCCACATCGACACCGAGGCATCCCAGCCGCACAGCGGATCGGCGATGTATTTTGCCACCTCGGCCTCGTCGCGTGACAGCCAGTCGAACAGCGTGCGGTGGTTAGGCACCGCCTTGCCCCAGGCCTGAAAGGTGAGTTTCGGCAGCAGCCGCGACGGAACGTCCGAGCCCAGCCGGAACCGCTCCCAGGCAAGAATACCGAGCGCCAGCTGGCCGAGTAGGCCTTGAGAAAAATTGCCGTTCCAGATCGCGGCGGCATGAACGCGCGGCGAATGGCGCAGCAGGTAGTTCAGCGCCATGGACGCACCCATCGAATGACCAAACAGGATGACCAACCGGTTCGGGCATTCGCTGGCGATGACATCGTGAATGGCATCGATGTCGGCGATCACCTTGGCCGGGCCGTCCTTGCCGGCGAACCTGCCGAGCGGCGCGTCGGGGGCCTTGGTCGCACCATGGCCGCGATGATCGTGGACATAGACGTGGAAGCCGCGCTGGGCGAGGAAATCGGCGAAGCGAGCATAGCGCGCGGCGTGCTCGGCCAGTCCATGGTTGATCTGGACGACGGCACGCGGCCGGCCTTCGGCATGTCTGACGAAAAGATTGAGATTGGCACCGGTCGGCGAGGCAACCACGCGCTGCTGGCTGAATGACATGCCGCTTGGTCTCCAGGCTCCGGCACCATCGCGGCGCCGGCTTTGTTTGCGCCGGTGCCGGTTTTGCGTCAATCCGCTGTGCCTGCTTTTCCGCGACGATGTTTCTTGCGTTTGGCCAGCAAAATATCGCAATTCTGACATGGAGACAGCTTCAGTCTGTCGTCCACTTCTTCAGCCGGGGTTTTTTCATGCGCATTGGTGTCGTTTTCGGATTGGCCGTATTGGCGGCGTCGCTGGCTGGTGCGGCGCGTGCCGACGTCAAGTTGAGCGGCAGCTTCGTCGCCGACGCAGCCTGTCCGGCAACGCAAGCGATCAAGAACGGCAAGAACACCGGCAATGTCTCGACCGATGCCGGGCAGAGCTACCAGCTGCTTGCCGGCAACAAGGAGGCGCCGACGCATTACCTTATCCAGGTACCGGGCGCCGATCCGGAGCGACGGTGGGTGAAGGTTAGCTGCGGCCATGTCTCCGGCAGCGTGGCGACCGTGCCGGCAGCACCAGCCGGTAAAGGCAACCTGGCAATGTCCGGAAAACCCGAATACGTCTTCGCACTGAGCTGGCAGCCGGCTTTTTGCGAGACCAAGTCGAACAAGGCCGAATGCAAGGCGCAAAACCCGAACGAATTCGATGCCACCAACTTCACCTTGCACGGATTGTGGCCGCAGCCGAACGGCAATTTCTATTGCCAGGCGGCAGCTGGCGACAAGGCCAACGACATTCCGGCCCACTGGAAGGATCTGCCGCCCGTCAATCTGGACGCGGTCACACGCGCGGAACTCGACAGGGTGATGCCGGGCACGGCTTCGCAGCTCGATCGGCATGAGTGGATCAAGCACGGCACCTGCTACGGCAAGAGCCAGCAGGAATACTTCTCCGACGCGCTCAAGCTGATGCGTGAGGTGAACAACTCGCCGGTGCGCGGTCTCTTTGCCAAGAACATCGGCGGCAAGCTGACGGCGGACCAGATTCGCGGCGCCTTCGACGCCGCCTTCGGTGCCGGGGCCGGGGACCGTGTACGCGTGTCCTGCGTCATCGATCCGTCGAGCGGCCGGCGGCTGATCGGGGAGTTGACACTCGGCCTCGCTGGCCCGATCGGCCCCGACAGCTCGCTCAAGGGTCTGCTGCTGGCGTCGGTACCGACCAACAAGGCCGGCTGCCCGACCGGCACCGTCGACGCGATCGGGTTCCAGTAAGTGCGGGGTGCGGCTCCGGGCGGGTCCCGGCAGCGCGCGCTTCTCCACGTGACCGGCCAGACATGGCAAAAGCGATTGCCGTTCGCCGCCGCATCGCCTACATAGCGGCCAACCTCCACTCAATTCGACAAATCCAGTCGGTTTTCTGGATCAGTCAGTTTATCAGGGAAAGCGCGCGTGGCACGCCAGTTCATCTATCACATGGCCGGGCTCAACAAGGCCTACGGCACCAAGAAGGTGCTCGAGAACATCCATCTGTCCTTCTATCCCGACGCCAAGATCGGCATTCTCGGCCCCAACGGGTCGGGCAAGTCGACGATCCTCAAGATCATGGCCGGGCTCGACAAGGAGTGGAACGGCGAAGCCTGGCTGGCTGAAGGCGCCACTGTCGGCTATCTGGCACAGGAGCCGGCCCTCGATCCGAACAAGACCGTGTTCGAAAACATCATGGAAGGCGTCGCCGCCAAGACCGCCATCATCGAGCGCTACAACGAATTGATGATGAACTATTCCGACGAGACAGCCGACGAGTCGGCCAAGCTCCAGGACGAGATGGACCGGCTCAACCTGTGGGACCTCGAACAGCAGGTCGAAATGGCGATGGAAGCGCTGGGCTGCCCGCCCAAGGATTCAGAAGTCACCAAGCTTTCGGGCGGCGAACGCCGCCGCGTAGCGCTTTGCCAGCTCTTGCTGCGCCAGCCCGACCTTCTGCTGCTCGACGAACCGACCAACCATCTCGACGCCGAAACCACGGCGTGGCTGGAAAAGCATCTGCGTGCCTATCCGGGCGCCGTGATGATCATCACCCACGATCGCTACTTCCTCGACAATGTCACCGGCTGGATCCTCGAACTCGATCGCGGCCGCGGCATTCCCTATGAGGGCAACTACACCAAGTACCTCGAAGCCAAGGCCAAGCGGCTCAAGCAGGAAGGCCGCGAGGACGACGCCCGCCAGCGCGCCATCGGCCGCGAGCGCGAATGGATTCAGTCGAGCCCGAAGGCGCGCCAGACCAAATCCAAGGCGCGTATCCAGGCTTTCCAGGATCTTTTGGATGCAGCCGACAAGCGGCGTCCGAGCGATACGCAGATCGTCATTCCGCATGGCGAGCGGCTCGGCAATGTGGTGATCGAGGCGGAAGGCCTGTCGAAGGGCTTTGGCGACACGCTTTTGATCGACGGGCTGGAATTCAAGCTGCCGCCCGGCGGCATCGTCGGCGTCATCGGACCCAACGGCGCCGGCAAGACGACGCTGTTTCGCATGATCACTGGACAGGAAAAGCCGGATGCCGGCACGATCCGCGTTGGCGAAACGGTGAAGCTCGGCTATGTCGACCAGAGCCGCGATGCGCTCGATCCGTCGAAGACGGTGTGGGAAGAGATTTCCGGCGGCGCCGAAGTGGTCAAACTGGGCAAGTTCGAGGCCAACACGCGTGCTTATTGCGCCTCGTTCAACTTTCGTGGCGGCGACCAGCAGCAGAAGGTCGGCAATCTCTCGGGCGGCCAGCGCAACCGCGTGCACTTGGCCAAGATGCTGAAGACCGGCGGCAACGTGCTGCTGCTTGACGAACCGACCAACGATCTCGATACGGAAACGCTGGCCGCGCTGGAAGACGCACTGGAAAACTTCGGCGGCTGCGCGGTCATCATCTCGCACGATCGCATGTTCCTCGACCGCCTGGCGACGCACATCCTCGCCTTCGAAGGCGACAGCCACGTCGAATGGTTCGAGGGCAATTTCGAAGATTACGAGCAGGACAAGATCCGCCGCCTCGGGCCGGATGCCGTCAACCCGCACCGCATGACGTACAAGAGGCTGACGCGGTAAGGGGCAGAGCCGTTGCGGGTGATCGGCGTTTGACCTAAATTGACCTGACGGAGCTGGACATGATCACAGTCAAACTGCCGCAAAAAACCGAGAAGCTCCTAGCCGACATGGCCAAGGCCAGTGGTCGCACGGCCGATCAGGTCGCAGTTGATGCGATCCTCGAGGCTATCGAGGATTGGCAGGACGCCAGGATTGCCGAGGAGCGCATCAGGAATGATGACGGCGTTCGTGTCCCGCTGGAGGAGATGATCCGCAAGCTTGAACTTCGTGAAGTCGAGGAGCGCGGCAAGAAGCCCGCCGCTGGATGAGTTGGCGTGTCGAGTTCACGCTGCGAGCCAAAAAAGATATTGAGCGGCTTTCGACAAAAGACCAGCGCCGAATCCTGGAATTCCTCTCTGGAAGAGTTTCGGCGCATCCCGATCCGAAAGTTCTGGCCAAGCGTCTGACCGCGACCAAAGAAGAAGCTTGGCGATTTCGCGTCGGCGACTATCGCATCATCGTCCAGTTCTGGGATAGCCGTCTTGTCGTCCTGGTCGTGGAAATAGGCAACCGTCGCGAGGTCTATCGATGAATAACGGCGGCGTTTTACAAAAGCCCGATTGGTCAGCCGCTCAGTACCTGAAATTCGAGGATGAGCGCACGCGGCCCGCGCGGGACTTGGTGGCGCAGGTGCCGGTGGATTTTCCGCGCCGGGTCGTCGACGTCGGCTGCGGGCCGGGCAATTCGACCGAGCTGCTTGTCGCGCGCTGGCCGAATGCGCAGGTAAGCGGTTTCGACACTTCGCCCGACATGATCGAGAAGGCGAAGGCGCGTCTCCCCGAGGTCACTTTTGATCTCGCCGATGCCTCAAAATGGCAGCCGGCGGAGCCGGTCGACGTGATCTTCGCCAATGCGGTGTTCCAATGGCTGCCCGAGCATCCCGCGGTCTTCCAGCGGCTGATGGGCTTCCTGGCGCCGGGTGGCGCCTTGACCGTCCAGATGCCCGACAATATGGGCGAGGACTCGCACCGCCTGATGCGAGAAACCGCCGCCGAAATGCCGTTTGCCGCCAAGATGAAGGGCGCGGCGCGCGCCCCCCTGCCGCCGGTGTCGTTCTACTATGACCTTCTTTCGCCGCTCAGCGATCGGCTGGACATCTGGCACACGATCTACAACCACCCGCTTGCCGACGCCGAGGCGATCGTCGAATGGGTGAAGTCGACGGGTTTGAAGCCCTTTGTCGACCCGCTCGATGCGAATGAGAGGGCGCTGTTCCTAGACAGCTACACGGCCAAGATCGCCAAGGCCTATCCGAAGACGGCGAGCGGCAAGGTGCTTTTGCGCTTTCCGCGCATCTTCATCGTCGCCAAACGGGCCTGATTATCCATCTTGCACGACGCCTGTTGTCGCCGCTTGACCCCGTTTCGCCGCCATGCGCAATTCATTCCGATGGGATGACAATGCCCGCGTGGCAGGGGTGGATAATGACACTGAAAAAGATGCTTTTCGGCGGTGGCGTGTGCGCGGCGGCACTTCTGGCGTTCTCGATCTCGGCGGAGGCCAAGCGGGCGCGCTGCTTCACCAGCGATGACGGTTATTTCGCCTGCAGCTATCGCTCGATTGACGGCGCCGGCAGTTTCCGCATCTCGGCGCCGGGCTATCCGACCTATGTCCTGGAGATCGACGAGCCGGGCTTTGCCTATGGTTATGTCAATCTCGGCCACCGCAATGTGCCGCTGCCGGGGCAGTTCGTGCGCAGCCGCGACGATGGTGCCTGCTGGAACAACCCGCAGACCAACACCAAGATGTGCGCTTGGTGAGGATTGGCTTAAGTCGGCCTAAACCTTTGGTTTAAGTCGGTGTAAACCGCCGCGGTGAGAAAACTGTTGCGCCGGCGCATTCCGGCGTCCACATGAAGCCTGGAACGCCGGACGGACTGGATATATGCATCGCGTCATCATCAGCGGCATCGGCGTTGAAATCCCTGAAGCCACAATCACCAATGAAGAACTGGTCGCCAGCTTCAATGCCTGGGTCGACATGGAGAATGCGCGCCGCCTGGGCACCGGCGAGCCGCCGCTGCCGAAATCCGACAGTGACTTCATCGTCCACGCTTCGGGCGTGCGCACCCGTCACGTCATCGAGCGCGAGGGCATTCTCGATCCGACCCGCATGGCGCCGCGCATTCCGGCACGGCCCGACGATGCGTTGTCGCTTGAAGCCGAGTTCGGTATCGCCTCGGCCAAGAAGGCTCTCGACCATGCTGGCCTAGACCCGTCCGATATCGACCTTGTGATCTGCTCGGCCTCGCACCACCAGCGGCCCTATCCGGCGATCGCCGTCGAAATGCAGGAGGCGCTGGGCACCAAGGGCGCCGGATTCGACATGGGGCTTGGCTGTTCGTCCGCCGCGGCGGCCCTTCACATGGCAGTGAATTTGGTGCGCTCGGGCGCGCACAAGCGCATTCTGGTGACGACGCCGGAAATCATCACCGGCCATCTCAATTTCCGCGACCGGCAGACGCATTTCATCTTCGGCGATGCCTCGGTGTCGATGGTGGTGGAGGGACTTGCTCAGGGCGACAAACGGCCTGGGCGTTTCGAGGTGCTGGACACACGCATCTGGACGCAGATGTCGAACAACATCCGCACCAATCTCGGCTACCACACCCGAACCGCCCAGGACGACCCCTACATGATCAACCTGGAAGGCAATCTGATCAAGCAGGTCGGTAACAGGGTGTTCAAGGAAGTCACCGTTGCCGGGCAGAAGTTCATCGTGGAATTCCTCGCCGAGCACGGCCTGACGCCACAGGCGGTGAGGCGCTTCTGGCTGCATCAGGCCAATGCGCGGATGAATGCCATGATCCTGAAACTGTCATTCGGCCACGAGGTCGATCACGATCGCGCGCCGATGGTGCTTGAACGGCTTGGCAACACGGCGGGCGCCGGCGCCATCGTTGCACTTTCGGAGAACCACGCCGACATGAAACCCGGCGATTTCGGCCTGATCTGTGCCTTTGGCGCGGGCTATTCGATAGGCGGCGCGCTTCTCAGGATGCTGTAGAGAGCTATTCGTGCCAGACCGGTGCGAACGGCACCAGCATCGGTACCCGCCTGATGTAGTCGTCATAGGCGCTGCCCAGCTCGCTGCGCAGGAAGCATTCCTCGAGCTTTGCCTTCATGACGATGCCGATGGTCAGCAGGAGGGCGCCGGCAACACCCCAGACAGTGCCTTTCGCCGCCATGGTGGCAAGGATTGCCAAAAGCAGTCCTGTGTAGATCGGATGGCGGACGAGGCCGTACGGGCCAGTGTCGACGACACGGTGCCCGGCCTTGGCGGTGACGGTGCCCGACCACAAGCGACCGAGATGCAGGCGCGCCCACCAGCAGAGGGCGAAGCCTACGGCAATCAGTGCGACGCAAATCCAGGCTTCGGCAAGGTTGGGAGACCACAGGCGAAGCCGGCCGACATAGTTATGCGCCGGAATGAAGAGCAGGATGGTGCCGGTCATCAGAGCCGCGCGGTAAGGCGCCTCGGCCCGGAAGCCGGCACGCTTCGAGGCTTTGTCGGCCCAGAAGGCGGCAGCGGCCCACGACACCACCCAGATCAGCCAAAGAAGCGTGATTGCCGTCCCGGGACGCATGAGACCCTCCGCGATGGTTCGGAGGCATCATGTAGCCGGCACAGCGCGGCGGCAATGCGGCGCTGTGTGAGAGTGGTTCGATTCAGGTAAGAAGATCGTGACCCGCAGCGGACCTCATTCATTGGGACAGTTAAACATCCACTGCACGCCGAAGGCGTCGACCAGCATGCCGAACCTGGTTCCCCAAACTTGCCTCGCCAGAGGGACGGTGATCCGGCCAGCCTCACCCATGCGGTTGAAAAGCCCGCGCATCGCGGTCAGGTCGTCGAATTCCAGCATCAAGGCGGAGCCTTTCATTGGCTCCGCATCGTCATTGTCCGAAGCGTGGAACAGGACGCCTGGGCCTTCGAACCGCGCGTGCAGCACCTTTCCACGCATGGCTTCGGTTCGCACCGGCATATCGTTGTCGCCCCAGCGCAGCAGGATCGTCCCCCGGCCAAGGCCGCACTGCTCGTAGAAGGTCAGTGCAGGTTCGCAATTGGTGGTGAAGAACAGGGAAGGGGAGAGCCGCATGGGTTTGCTTTTTGCCGGATCAGTGCGCGGCGGCGGTGGCGGCAGTGATAAGCGCCTCGCCCGTATATTGCCTGTCACCGATCCCCCAGCCGCCGTCGGGTGCGTTGACGATGTTGATCCAGGTGTCTTCGGGCCGGTGGTTTGGCTCGCAAAGCTCGGCGACGATCCCGGCGGCTGCGGTGATGAAGCTATTTCGAGCTTCGATCGAACCGAGGCCGATGTTGGGCAGCTTCAGCTCGACCATCACGACCGGGCAATTGACGCCGCCGGCGTAGATGCGATGAAGCGGCAGGACATGGACCGTGCCGCCGACGATCGCGGTGAAGAACGGATTGCCGGTGGCGCCCGAGGCTTCGATGAGGGCGGTGCTGAGACGCGGCAGGATCTCGCGTTCTCCCGCAGGGGTCAGTACGCCTTCCGGCGCGGTCACGGTGATTGGCATTTGGCTCTCTCCTGTTCGCTGGTTTGCATAGCTTCCGGCGGATATTCGTCCGGCTTGCGATGTTTCGTATCAATTGTTACGTTACAAGAAGAAGGCGAGTCAACAGGTTTCGTATCGATCGATATGGAAGATTTGGAAAAGCCCCGTGGCGGACGGCCGCGCGCATTCGACCCCGACCGGGCGCTGGATGCGGCGATGCATCTATTCTGGGAGCATGGCTATGAGGCGACGTCGCTGGCCATGCTGCGCGAGGCGATGGGCCTGACGCCGCCGCAGATCTACAACGCGTTCACCGACAAGGAGACCTTGTTCCGCAAGGCACTGACGCGCTACCACGAAACCGAGATTGGGTTTGCGCTGGAAGCGCTGAGCGCGCCGGTATCGACGCGGGAAGCGATCCGGCGGTTGCTGGTCGGCGCGGCGGAGGCGTATTCCAGGCCCGGCAAGCCTGCTGGCTGTCTGTTCGTCAGCGGCGCGTTGGCAGCCTCGCCGCAGGCGCAAGCCATCGCCGATGAACTCAAGATCTATCGCAAGGCAAGTGAAGCGGCGATTGCAGCCCGGCTGGCCAAGGGCAGGGCAGTGGGCGACCTCCCGGAAAACCTCTCGGTCGAGGGCTTCGCCAAATACCTTGCCGGCGTGATGACTGGCATGTCGATCCAGGCTCGGGACGGCGCTTCGGTCGAAGAGTTGCGCGGTTTGGCCCAAACCGCTCTTGCGGCCTTGCCAGCCGAAGGGCAAAACCAAGCGGCATCATCCAAGGAATGAAGCCATGCTGGATCTCTTCCCCCAAGCTGAAAAGCCGGTTGAAATCGTCCCCGCGCGAAAGCTTGTCGCCAAGGCGGCAGCACTTTACGCGGCACCATCGGATCATTTCCAGACGCGCCCGGCGGACGAATTGCGGCTGGGTTTCGGCGGTATAGCGGGCGATTTCCATGCCGGGTCGACGCGGCGTTCGGGCGGGCGCGAGCCCTGGTATCCGCGCGGCACCGAAATGCGCAACGAACGGCAGATATCGATCGTGGCATTGGATGAACTCGCCATCGTCGCGGAACGGATGAGCCTGGCCGAGATCAAGCCGGAGTGGATCGGCGCCAACCTGGTGATCGAAGGAGTGCCAAACCTCTCAATGCTGCCGCCCGGCACGCTGCTGTTCTTCAAGGGCGGCGTGACCATCAAGGTCGACGCGCAGAACGGCCCTTGCCGAATCGCCGGCCGTTCGATCGCCGAACATGCAGGGATGGCCGATATCGAGGCCGGTGCGCTGTTGTTCCCGAAAGCGGCAAAGCGGCTGCGTGGCGTCGTCGCCTGGGTCGAGAAGCCGGGAACGGTCAAGGCCGGCGAAGAAATCTCGGTGCGTGTGCCGGAACAGTGGATCTATCAAGCCTGAGAGCAGGCTACGCCGCCCATGGAGCGGCGTAGCAAAAGCGCTGGGCTTCAGCCCTTGCGGTTCTTCTTCTCGCCTTGCGCCATGATGGAAACGTGGTCCCACTTTTCCCAGGTGGCGATGCGGTTTGCGTATTCCTGTTTGATCATTGGCAGGCCGCCGTCGCCGAAGAATACCCTGAGCGGCGGCTCGGCGGCGTCGACAATGGCCAGCATGGCCGGCCCGGTGGCCTCGGGATCGCCCGCGACCGAATTGGCGCGGCGCTCTGCCATCTTGGCGCGGGCGGGCGCATAGGCCTCGATCGGTTGGGAGACCTTTGCCGACGGGCCGGCCCAATCGGTGGAGAAACCGCCGGGTTCGACCAGCGTGACATGGATACCGAATTCCGCGACCTCGATGCTCAGCGACTGGCTGAAGGCTTCCAGCGCCCATTTCGAGGCGTGGTAGAGGCCGAGCAAGGCAAAGGCGTTGACGCCGCCGATCGACGAGATCTGGATGATGTGGCCGGACCGCTGCGCCCGCATGATCGGCAGCGCTGCCTGGGTGACCCAGAGCGCGCCGAAGACATTGGTTTCGATCTGGTCTCGGGCTTCCTGCTCGCTGACTTCTTCGATGGCGCCGAAATGGCCATAGCCTGCATTGTTGATGACGACGTCGAGCCGGCCAAAGCGCCTGTGCGCCTCGGCGACAGCGGCATCGACGGCTTTCTTGTTGGTGACGTCGAGCTTCATCGCGGCAATGTTTTCGCCGTACTTCTCGACGAGATCGGCGAGCGTGCCGGCATCGCGGGCGGTCGCGGCAACGCGGTCGCCACGCGCTAGTGCTGCCTCGGCCCAGACGCGGCCAAAGCCCTTCGACGATCCGGTGATGAACCAAACCTTGTTTGTCATAGTGTGGAGTCCTTGCCCCTGCGGGCGTGATTTCGGTGGAAACGGAGGCTACTCCGCTTTGAGGCATATACGGTCTATCGCCTGATTTTCCAGAGGCCGAGGCGAATCTTTTTACAGGACGCCGGTCGATCAGGGATAATTCACAGGGCTCGACCATGCCGGGTCGTCGTGCTTCTCCCAGTAAAGTCCCATCAGCCGGCTGGTGACCGCGCCGACCGTGCCGTCAGCGATCCGGACGCCGTCGACCTCCGTCACCGGCATGATGCCGCCGGCGGTGGAGGTGATGAAAACCTCGTCGGCGTCACGTAATGCGGCAACGCTGACATTGGTGGCGGCGGCCGCAAGACCTTGTTCGATGCAAAGATCGAAGACGGTGCGCCTTGTGATGCCGGGCAGCACGCCAATGGAAGGCGTCGACAGTTTGCCATCCTTGACGCAGAAGACGTTGAAGCCCGGGCCTTCGGCGACATTGCCGTTGAAGTCGAGAATCAGCGCCGTCTCGGCGCCGCGGTCATAGGCATCGTAGAGGCCGCGCACCAGATCGAGCCAATGGTAGTTCTTGATCGTCGGGTCGAGCGAAGCCGGCGGAATGCGCACCTTGTCGCTGATGGCGACGCGCAGGCCGCGCTGCAACTGCTCGGCATTGGCAACCGAACCGAATGGCACGGCGAACGCCATAAACCGATTGATCGCCTGGCGCGGGTCGCGGCTGAAGGTCGGCGAGGCGCCGCGCGTGCACAGCATTTCGACATAGGCGGCGCGATGGCCGGACAGCGCCACGCAATTGTGCAGGATTTCTGTGACGCCTTCGCGGTCGAAAGGGATCGTCATGCGCAGCTTGTCCAGCCCGCCGAAGAAGCGGTCCAGATGCAGGTCGAGCCGGAAGAAACGACCTTTCCAGACATGCGCGGTGTCATAAGTGGCGTCGGAATGCAGAAAGCCCCAGTCCAGCACCGAGATCTTGGCTTGCGACATCGGCAGGTATTGGCCGTCAAGGAAAGCGACGCCCTCGGGGTAAGAATGTGGGTCGAGATGGCGGTCGCCGACGATGGGCAGTTGCATCTCGTTCATCGTCTGCCTCATTGGGACCTCCTGTCGCGCAAGGCGAGGTCAGCAGGCTAGCGGTGCTGGGCAGAAGGCATAGAGCCACCCGCTCGGCGCTGTTCGGCCTCCATGATGGTCTGAACGATACATTGGATTGGAATTGCCCTACCATTCCGGTTCTGCGGTCGCCGTGCTCGCGCGGAAATGACTGCGTTCAATACTCCTCGTCATCGGCATCGAGCAGACGTGTCGCGCGCCAGCGGGTGAGCACGATGTTGGTCTGCTCGATGACGAAGAAACGCGCCGAGTCGCGATCGTAACCTTCGGCCAGCAGTTTCTCGTAGTCGGTGTGCACGTGGCGGATATGGGCAATCGTCGCCAGCCACACGGCGATGCCCGGCGGCAAGGTCTTCATGTGGACCGCACCGGCGTCGGTGCGGATCTTCTCCATATCGGCATAGGGCGCCAGCGGCAGCAGTGCCGTCAGCGCCTTGGCGATGGCGCGGCGTCGGCCGGTCGGCGCCGTCATCGCCGGATCCGATCTGGCTCGTCGCGCCCTTCGATCATCGCTTCGGCAAAAGCGTCGGTCGAGGCGAAATAGGGTTTCAGGTCGATGACCGGCGTGCCGTCGAGCACGTCGATGGCGTCGAGATCGATGCGGCCGGTGTCTTGGTCGAGCCCAACCAGCCTGGCCACATGCAGCCCGATGGGGTTTGGGCGGGCAGGGGAGCGCAGCGAAAATACGCCTTTCGCTTCAGCCGCGTGACGCGGTTTCTGCACGATCAGGTCGCGCGGCGCATAATGCAGCCAGGACAGGATGATGACGTGGCTGGCCCGCTCCAGCCCTTGCAGGCCCTCGCGATAGGGCGCGTCGATGGTCAGCACCGCGGGCTGTCCGGTCTCGCGCGCGGCATGCATGTTCTTCGGACAGGTCTCCCGCGTTATCCATGGCGAGGCGATGCGGCCGATGAAGACGATACCGCCATCCGGAGGCATAGATGCCGGATCGTTGTTCAGCCTACGCTCGCCTTCGCGTTCCTCGAACATTTCACGCGATCCGGTCATTTCGCTCGTCTTTTTGTTGGTGCATGTCGTTACATCAAGACCGCGACATACTTTTAGGCGACACGCATCGAGAATCACGCATGCGGCATTTTCTTGTCCGGCAGCGACATAGCGCTTGCAAGGTTTTGAAAATCGACATAAACATATGTTTATATCTTTTAAAAGAGAATACGCTGATGCATGTCTCGCTCGACACCATGGTGGATACGTTGAAGGCGGCGGCCGAATCCAGCCGCTTGCGCATACTGGCACTGTTGTCGCGCGGCGACCTCACGGTTTCCGATCTTACCGAAATTCTCGGCCAGTCGCAGCCGCGCGTTTCGCGGCACCTGAAGCTCTTGCTGGAGGCCGGGCTGATCGGCCGCTATCAAGAAGGGTCATGGGCCTTCTTCCGCCTGTCGGACACGGATTCCGCACGTGACTTCGTCATGGGGCTGGTTTCCGGCATTCGGGGTGCCGATCCGCAGGTTGAACGCGACCTCGAACGGCTGGCCTCGGTGAAGCGCAAGCGGCAGGACCGGGCGGTCCAGTATTTTTCCGTGAACGCGGCGAGCTGGGACCATATCCGTTCGCTGCACGTGCCGGATCGCGCCGTCGAAGCCGCCATGCTGAAGCTGGTCGGCAAGCGGCCGTTCCAGTCGATGCTCGATCTCGGCACCGGCACCGGGCGGCTGCTCGAAATCTTCTCGCCACTCTACCGGCGCGGCGTCGGCATCGACATGTCGCGCGAAATGCTGACCGTGGCACGGGCCAATCTCGACAAGGCCGGCGTTTCAAACGCGCAGGTGCGGCAGGGTGATATCTTCGCGCCGCCGGTTGAGCGCGACGCCTTCGATCTCGTCACCATGCACCAGGTGCTGCATTATCTCGACGATCCCGCCCGCGCCATCCATGAGGCGGCGCGGCTTTTGCGCCCGGCCGGGCGCCTGGTCATCGTCGACTTCGCGCCGCACACGCTGGAATTCCTGCGCGACGAGCATGCGCATGTGCGGCTCGGCTTTTCCGACCGGCAGATCATCGATTGGTTTGCGGAAGCCGGGCTCGATCTCGAAGATGCCCAGGAGTTCGAGCCGCGCGGCGGTAACGAGGCCAGGCTCACCGTGAAACTCTGGCTTGGCCGCGACCGGCGGCTGCTGATCGCCGATCCTTCCAACGACAGCAAGCAGATAAGGGAAACCGCCTGATGAACCAGTTCCGCTTTTCCCGCCGCCCCGACATCGGCGACAAGGTCAGGGTTTCCTTCGAATTCTTTCCGCCGAAGACCGACGATATGGAGGCCAGGCTTTGGGACACAGTCACAAGGCTGGAGCCGCTGAAGCCGAAATTCGTTTCGGTGACCTACGGCGCCGGCGGTTCGACACGTGAGCGCACCGCCCGCACCGTAAAGCGCATCCTGACCGAAACCGATATTCCTGCCGCGGCGCATCTGACCTGCGTCGGTGCAACGCGCGACGAGGTCGACGCGGTCATCCAGGACTACAAGTCGATCGGCATCAACCGGTTCGTGGCGCTGCGCGGCGACCCGGCCTCCGGCGTCGGCGAACCCTATCGCCCGCATCCCGGTGGCTACGAGAATGGCGCGGAGCTGGTCGCCGGGCTGAAGTCGATCGCAGATTTCGACATCTCCGTCGCGGCTTACCCGGAGAAGCATCCGCAAAGCCCCGATTTCGCCACCGACATCGAGATGCTGAAACGCAAGGTCGACAATGGCGCGACGCGGGCGATCACCCAGTTCTTCTTCGATAATGATCTCTACGAGCGCTATGTCGAGCGCGTCCGCCGCGCCGGCATCTACATCCCCATTGTGCCGGGCATCCAGCCGGTTCACAGTTTCAAGCAGGTCGCGAACTTTTCCGCGAGGGCGGGCGCGCATGTGCCCGGCTGGCTGGCGGAACGGTTCGAGGGCCTCGACCGGGACCCGCAGACGCATGCGCTGGTGGCATCGGCGGTGGCGGCCGAACAGGTCATGGATCTGGTCGAGCGCGGCGTCGGCGATTTCCACTTCTATACGATGAACCGGGCCGATCTGGTCTTTGCCATCTGCCATATGATCGGCATCCGCTCGCATGAGGCGGCGGCCGCCGGATCAGCCGCTGCATGAGCCAGGCTCAACAACAAAAGGCCGGGAAAAACCCGGCCTTTTGAATTGGTTGGACTATTTGGGTGCTGGTCTTCCCCGCTTTGGCGGTCAGGGAAGGAAACCCATAATGAGGGCTCCGATAAAGGCGAACGCAGCACAGATCATCAATGCGTTGATAGGCCTCGTAAGTCCCATGACATAGCCTCCTCTTAAAGAGCTATGTCCAGGAGTCTAGTTTCATTTGTGCCACAGGCAAGCGGAAAATATGCTGCATTGCGACGTGATTGTGAAATTCGCGACCCGTCTTTTGCCGTTAGGCGTTGAAACTCCTAGGCAAAAACCGGCCTCAGACCTGTGAATAAATTATGGCGGTGATGTGTCTCTGTCGTGTCATGGCAGCGCCACCCCCGCGAAAGTCGAATCGGCTTTCACGCTACGGCGCGTCCAGTTGGACGCACGGCTAACGTCTTGCGAACAGTCGTCCGTCGATGGTGACGAGGCCAAGGGCGATCAGCACCACGCCGACGACTTCGAACAATTCGAGCCGCTCGCCGAGGAACAGGAAGCCGAGCAGCATGGCGCTGGCCGGCACGATGAGCGTGACCAGCGACGCGTTGGTGGCGCCGGCGGAGGCAACAAGGTTGAAATAGAGGATGTAGGCGAAGGCGGTGGACAAGAGCGCCAGCGCCAGCACCGCGGCCCAGACCGGCGGTGAGGCCGAGAACAGGCCTGCTGGACCATAGGTGAAGAGAACGATCGGAATCATGATGATGGTCGAGGCGGTCAATTGCCCGGTGGCGATGGCCGGCGAGGGCACGCCCTTGAAGCGGCGGGCGACCATCAGGGCAATGCCGTAGGACAGCGAAGCGCCGATCAGCGCGAATTTGGCCCAGACCGGGCCGCCGAGCCCGGCAAGCAGCCCGGGGCCGATCATCACAGCCGTGCCGGCGATGCCGAGCGCAATGCCGGCGAGCTTGTTCCAGGAAAGCTTTTCGTCTGATGTCAGCGCATTGGCGAGGATCAAAGTCCAGAACGGCGTCGTCGCGTTGAGCACCGAGGCAACGCCGGCGCCAAGCTCCGTCTGGCCGGCGAAGATCAGCGAGAAGGGGACGACGTTGTTGGTGAGTGCCAGCAGGAAGAACAGGCCGGCATGCGGAAGCGCGAGTCGGAAGGAGGGGCCACGCAGGCCGAGATAGGTATGCAGCGCGACCGCCGCGATGGCGACACGAAACAGCACCAGCACCAGTGGATGGAGTTCCGCCACCGCGATGCGGGCAAAGAAGAACGAGCCGCCCCAGATTGCACCGAGCAGCAGGAGCTGGCCCCAATCCTTGAGCACCATCGGCCCGCGTGATGCAGTCGCCCCGGCTATCGCCATGTGATCGTTCTCCCCCCAGACGGCCTGAATGCCAGTCGGTCAGGCGAAACGCATATCGGATCCGGCCACAAGGGCCACCCGAAACCTGATTGATGGCAAGCCTTCACGCCAAGACCTAGCTCCGCTGCGACAGCGCCGCGAGACACAGAATTGTTTTCATTAGCCGCTAGCTTGGATTAATTGTGCGCAGGCTAGGTCAAGGATTCGTCGATGCAGCGATTCGAAAATGCCCGCGAGGCGGCACTGGCGCTTCGTCCGGACGACCCGGTCTATTGCTTCCGCCCGCAGGTGCTGATCGCCGATGCCAAACAGTTCATGGGCATGTTCCCCGGCAAGACCGCTTATGCGGTCAAGACCAATGGCGAGCAGATCGTGCTGAAGACCCTGGTCGAGGCCGGCGTGAAGGCTTTCGATGTGGCTTCGCCGGGCGAGTTCGCCGCCGTGCGCGCGGTCTCTGCCGATGCCGAGATGCTCTACATGCACCCGGTCAAGGCACAGTCGGACATCAAGCTGGCGCTGGAGAAGTACGGCATCCGCGTCATTTCGCTCGACCATGAGGACGAGATCACCAAACTGACCCGCGTGGTGCGGGCGCTCGACGTCGATCCGAGCTCGATCAGTGTCTTCGTGCGGGTGCAGACCAAAGGGCATGCCGCCTACGAACTGTCGAAGAAGTTCGGCGCCGGGCCGGCCTATGCCATCGAACTCGCCGAGCGGCTGAACCGTACCGGCTACAAGGTCGGCCTGTGTTTCCATGTCGGCAGCCAGATCGAGGATCCCGACACCTATGAGCGGGCGCTTGCGTCGGCCGACTGGGTGCGCAACCGGCTGACCTTCGATATTGGCGGGCTCGATGTCGGTGGCGGTTTTCCCGCCGAATACGGCCATGATCCCAACCGCAAGCAGATCGAGATGCCGTCGCTCGGCCAGATCATGTCGCGGCTGTCCGGCGACCTGAAGGAATACCAGTTCGACCAGATGCCGCTGGTGGCCGAACCCGGCCGCGTGATCGTGGCGCGCTGCCTGTCGCTGATCGTGCGGGTGCTGCTGCGCAAGGGCAAGCGGCTCTACATCAATGACGGCATCTGGGCATCGCTGTCGGATTCATGGACGGGCAAGATCACCCTGCCGGCGCGCTTCATTCCCGATCCGGCAATCCGCTCGCGCAATGGCGAGGAAAAGAGCATCGTGCCTTTCAAGGTCTGCGGCGCGACCTGCGATTCCGTCGACATCCTGTCGCGGCCGTTCTGGCTGCCGGAAACCGTCGACACCGGCGACTGGATCGAGATCGGCCACATCGGCGCCTATTCGCTGTCGCTAAGGACCCGCTTCAACGGCTTTTATCCCGACACCTTCGTCGAGGTCACGACGCCCTTCGACGAGGGCGACGTGCCACAAGGGTTTGCGAGCCTGGAGACGATGGCGGATTAGCGAATAGCGAATAGCGAATAGCGAATAGGGAATAGGGAATAGGGAATAGGGAATAGCCAGTAGCGAATAGGGAAGATTTGCTGAGACAGCAGCAAGGAAGGACCACCTTCTATTCGCTATTCGCTATTCGCTATTCGCTAAAGCTTTGCCAATAGCTCCGGCGTCGGCCAGCCATCCACCGGCAAACCTAGCCGCATCTGCTCCTTGCGGATCGCCTCGCGGGTGTTGGTCCCGAGGATGCCGTCGACTGTGCCGACGTCGTAGCCCCTGGCTTCGAGCTTTGTCTGCAAAGCCTTCATTTGCTCGCTCTCGAGACCGGTCTCGGGATTGCGTGGGTCGAACTGTTTTGCTCCCGCCAACCGGGCGGCGAGATTGGCCGCGGTCAGCGCGTAGGTGAAGGACTGGTTCCACTCGAGATAGACGTCGAAATTGTCATAGGCGAGGAAGGCGGGGCCTTTGCGGCCCATAGGCAGCGCCAAGCCGGCCCTGAGGCCGTTGTCGATCAGCGGCGTGCCGTCGGGGTTGGTGATGCCCCATTGTGCCCATTGCGATAGGGGCAGCTTGTTGGTGCGACCGGTCTGGTCCCACGGCATGTCTTCGGGCACGCGGACTTCCTGGATCCAGGGCTCGTCGCGTTTCCAGCCACGCGACAGTACCTTGTTGGCGGTGGTCATGATCACGTCCGGCACACTGCCGCGCAGGTCGACCTTGCCATCGCCGTCGCCATCGACCCCGCGCGCCAGATAATCGGACGGCAGGATCTGCGTCTGGCCGATCTCGCCGGCCCAGGCACCCTTGACGTCGGCCGGCACCACGCCGCGATCGATCAATTGCAGAAGCGGCATCAGTTGTGGCCGGAACAGTTGCGGTCGGCGGCAATCATGGGAAAGCGTCACCAAGGCGCTCAACGTGTGGAAATCGCCCTGTACGGCGCCGAAATCGGTCTCCAGTGCCCAGAACGCGGCGATGATCGGCGCCTGGACGCCGAACTGCCGATCGGCGCGGGCGAAGACATCGGCGTATTTCGTCAGATTCGCCGCACCTTGCTTCAGTCGGTAGGCCGAGATCATGCGGTCGGAGAATTCGATGAAGGTCTGGGTGAAAACGCCCTGGGCGCGGTCACGTGCGAGAACCTTCTCGTCTATAGTGGCGTCCTCCAGTGCGTCGAGACCGACGGGGCCGATGCCAGCCGCCTTGGCTTCCACCGCCACGCCCTGCTTCCAGGCTTCGAAGTCGCCGCCGCATTCCTGCGCCATCGCCGGCAAGGCCGAGGCGCACAGGAACAGCGCCGCGAGGGCTTGAGAACGCAGTCGCATCAGCTTCCTCTCGAAACGAATGGGCATTTGTCGTGCTTCGCCGGGAAGCCCAACGCCCTGAATTGCCTGCGGTTGCACTCTTTACCGCTGCCTGTGTCGAAAAGCAGGCGGCAGCCCCGGTGTCAACGGTTCTTCTGCCGCAGCCCTTATTCCCGAGGCTTCGCCGCCATTGTGACGATGTCAGCGGGTGTTCTGCCGCAGCCACTTGTTCCAGGCGGCTTCGCTGCCGTTGAAGACGTTGATGTCGGACTTGCCGGTCATGCCCGGAACGATGCCGGTTCCAGTGTACTGCCAGAAGGTGAAAGGGTGGCTGCCATACTTTTCGCGCGGATGGCCGGCGACGGAGCGCAGCCAGTAGGGATACCCGCCGAAGCTCGCCAGTTCGTTATCGTCGAAGAAGTCGACCGAGGTGTAGATGATCGGCTTCTTGCCGTAGTGCCGTTCGACGATTTCGAGGAAGGTGGTCATCTCCGCGCGCACCGTGGCCGCGTCGGGACGCAGCTTGCAGGTCGGCGATTGCGGGTTCCATTCCATGTCGAGGACCGGTGGCATTGCCGAGCGATCGACAGGGACGTTGCGGATGAACCAGCGCGCCTGCACGGCAGCCGGGGTGCAGAAATAGTAAAAATGATACGCCGCGCGCGGAATCCCGTTGGCCTTCGTGCGCGCCCAATGCTCGTTGAAATAGTCGTCGAAACGGTCGCCGCCCTCGGTCGCCTTGATGAAGGCGAAGGAGATGCCGCTGGCCCTGGCCGCTGGCCAGTCGACCGAGGTCTGGTATTTGGAGACATCGGTGCCGTGGACAGCGTAGCTCCACGGCGCGCCGCTTTCCCATTCATGCGGCTTGGAATCGGCAAAGCGCGGCGCGCGCACGGCGACCGCCTGACTGTTCGACGCGGACGGCGACAGCGGCGAGAGGTCGTCAACGGTCGAACAGGCGCCAAGCAGTGTCAGCACGAAAAGGACCGCAAGACGGCGCATCGCAACTCCCGAGCCGGATTCAGCCGGTCGCTGATGGGTTTTGTTGCGGGTGGCCCCCTCGACTGGCCTCTCCGAGCGATCGCCCCACAGCATCGCCCCCAACCTATCCTTTGATCGCCGATCATGGTTGATAATCCGTTGACGGCGCTCGACAAGCCCCATGATTTGCGAAAGCAATGGCGGCAAATCGATGACGGAAGGGTCCGGCGAGGCCTGGGAGGAAAGAAAAGAAATGCGGATCGTCGTCAAGATCGTCAAATGGCTGCTTGGCCTGATCGTGCTGGCGATCGCCGCGCTTTTTGCCTGGCTTTATATCGCGCCGCCGGAATTGATCCGCGTCGGCTCGGGCTACTCGGCCAAGATCGTCTGTTCGAACGTCTTTATCGCCGGACGCAACGCGAATGAGGTGCTGGCCGTCGACGTGCAGGCGCCGGGGCACCCGCTGCTGCGGTTGATGCGGGTCTCGGTGGACAAGAACAGAGGAACGGTCTCCGCGGGCTTGCTTGGTTTCCTCGGCAAGAGCGTCGCCGTAGCCCGTGACGGGCTGGGTTGCGCTTCGGTCCCCGACGGCGATGTCGGCAAGGTGCGGCGGACGGCAATCCATGCGGCGTCCCCGGAGGTCAGCCAGAATGCGCTGTGGCCGGAAGGCGAGCGGATCGAGGCATCACAGGACCCGCTGATTGCCAAGTTGCTGGACGATGCGGCACTGACCGGTCCTGGGATGCGTGCGGTGGTGGTGGTCAAGAACGGTCGTGTCATCGCCGAGCGCTATGGTGCCGGTTTTTCGGCAAAGACGCCGTTGCTCGGCTGGTCGATGACCAAGACGGTGAACGCCGCCATCGTCGGCACGCTGGTCAAGGACGGCAAGATGACCTTTGCCGACAAGGGGCTGTTCGGGCCGTGGAAGGCGGACGGCCGCAGTGCAATCAGCCTTGCCGACATGATGGCGATGTCGAGCGGGCTGGAGTTCAATGAGGATTATGGCGACGTCGCCGACGTCACGCGCATGCTTTATCTGGAGCCTGACATGGCAGGCTTTGCCGAATCAAAGCCGCTGGCGGCCGAGGTCGGCAAGATGTTTTCCTATTCGAGCGGCACTGCGGTGATGCTGTCGCGCCTCTGGCAGGACGCGATCGGCGACAAGGCCAAGGCGCTGACGTGGCCGCGCACGGCGCTGTTCGAGCCGCTCGGCATGCACAGCGCGGTGCTGGAGACGGACGAGCAGGGCACCTTCGTCGGCTCGTCCTATCTCTACGCAACCGCGCATGACTGGGCGCGCTTCGGTCAGTTCCTGCTGCAAAGCGGGGTGTGGAACGGCAACCAAATCCTGCCGGCCGGCTTCGTCGACTGGATGCGGGAGCCGGCAGCCGCATCGAAAGTCTACGGCAAGGGCCAACTGTGGATAGAGGCTCCGGGCGATGAGGAAAACTCGGGCGCGGGCGTCGCCGCAGGCCTGCCAAAGGACACCTACTGGATGGAAGGCCATGACGGGCAGACGGTCGCCATCATCCCCTCTGAGCAGTTGGTGGTGGTGCGGCTGGGCCTGACTCCGGCCAAACTCGGCTACCGGCCGCAGACGATGGTGGGCGCGCTGGTGAAGGCGTTGCATTAGACTAGCGCGCCCGCAATTCTTGCTATGCAGCAGTCGCCAAAGGCTTGGCACGATCAACCCGCGCTCGCTCGTCGGGCGAGTTCATGACCTGCCAAAGGTCACTGCGGCGCTGGACGTTTAGCCAGAAATCCGGGCTGTTGCCGAACACCCGAGCCAGAATAAGCGCGGTCGCCGCCGTCACGTTGCGGCGGTCGTTGCACAATTCGTTCACATGTTTGCGCTGAACCCCCATCGCCTCGGCCAAAGCTGCCTGCGTAAGGCCGAGCGGTTGCATGAATTCTTCCGTGAGAATTTCGCCAACCGTTGCTGGCTTGCGTGCGGTCATCAACATGTTCTCACCTCACAACTGCCCCGCCTAACAGGGGAATTGGAGCACCATGCCTGCCCAATGGCAACATTCAGATGGCGCTCTTGATGACCGCCAGCCAGGTATAACCGCGATAAAGCGTGCGGAAACGGAAGCTTGCGCCGGTTCGCCGAGATTCCGATTCCAGAACCTCGCGCAGCGATTCACGCGGCGCGACATGGAATTTTTTGAGCCAGCCGCGCAGCAACGTGCGGAACCAGCGCGGCAGGCCTTCCTGCTGGCCGAAATCGACGACGTGCAGCGAACCGTTCGGTGACAGCGCGGCAAGCGCTGCCGATACCGTTTTTTCCCAGCCAGGGATCATCGACAGTGAGTAGGACACGAAGACGCGATCGAAGCGTTCGACACCGAAGAGCGCATCGGCATCGAAATCTGTGGCGTCTCCCCTTGCCAGCATGACCCGGCCGGACAGGCCTTCGCGCGTCATCGCGGCGCCGGCCGTCTCCAGCATTTCGGCTGAGATGTCGAGGCCGAAGAAGCGCGCTTCGGGGTATCTGCGAGCGGCGAGGATGATGTTGCGGCCGGTGCCGCAGCCGAGCTCAAGCACGTTGCCGCCGACCGGTACGTCCAGCCCCGCGATCAGCCAGTCGCGGCCGAGCAGGTAATATTTGCGGGTCAAGTCGTAGATGTGGCGCTGCCAGCGGTAGACGCCGTCCATCAATTCGGCATGGCTGGCCTTGAATTCCGGGCTGGCCGGCAGTTCGGTCGCGCTCACGCCGCACGCTTCACATAGAGGTGGAAGCCGCCATAGATGGCGGAGCGGTCGCGAGTCGAGAATTCGCGCGAAGCTTCATCCTGATAGACCCACTGGTCGAGCAGCGAACTAGAGACCCGGCCTGGCAACAGGCTGGGCTCGGCGGCGGTGCGGAAGATGATGCGGGCGCCGGCCGATGCGGTGCGGGTGATTTCCGCCCACAGCGCGTTGAGCTGTTCATCGGTCATCCAGTCCTGTGCATCGAGCAAGACGAAGCGGTCGACCGCGCCGGCATCCTTGCCGGCGAGGAATTCGATCAGATTGATATGGTGAATGGCGACGCGGTCGACATTGCCCCGGATGGTCTCGTAGTTCTGCCTTTCCAAATAGGCGGGCAGGGCGGCCTCGCCGGGGTTCGGATAGCGCCGCGCGAAGGCCTGCCAGGCGAAGTAGTTGTTCTCCAGCGGAAAATCGCAAGCGAGCTTTTCCAGCCGGGCCTTCAGCACGCTGGCCATGGTACCGTCGCCCGAGGTGATAAGCGAATCGTACTGCGCCGGCGGAATGCCGAGGCCGAACAGCGAGGCCTTGCGTGACGTCGCCCATTTCAAAAGCTTCTTGTCGAAGACCGGCGCCAGTTCCTCATGGAAGAAACGGCGCTGCTCGCCGATGTTGCGGGCCTGCATGATGCCGGCTGGGTCGACGCCGAAGAACTTTGCCGTGCGATGGCCCATGGCGATGAACAGGCCGAGCAGGCCGGTCTGGTAGAAATTGCGGTCGAAAACGGCGATGCGCCTGATGCCGCGCCAGTTGCGGCGCTCCCAGTAGTGACGGCTGACGGTATCGAGATGCGGCGCGATGAAACGGTCGTAGGCTTCCGAATTGTGGCTGGTGTCGGCGGCGCCGAAGAAGCGGAACAGGTCGCCTTGCGAAGGCAAATGGCGCACTGCCTCCAGCTTCATGCGGTTCAACGCGACATGGGCGGCATTGAGGTCTACGGCATCGATCCGTGCCGGCGAACGGGTGAGGTAGGCCAGGATATTGCAACCGCCCGACGCGATGGTGACGACGCGGTGACCCCGGCCAAGCTGCATCGCCTCCATGTCGACGTCGGGGTCTTCCCAGATCTGCGGATAGACGAGGCCGGAAAACAGGAAGGCGAACAGCCGCTCCGAAATGCCCGCCTTCGACAGTGGGCGGTTCTGGTAGACGGCCTTTCCCACTTCCTTGCCGCGGCGAAAAACCAGATCTGCGGAGACGTCCGTCATGGCAAGATGATTCCCCATTTGCTTTGCCGCAAGCGGGTAACCCAGGGTGATGACAGGCCGGTGACAGCCTGTTGATGCCTGCTTACGGCTTGCCAAATCCGCCCGGCGTCGGCGTCGTCAGAATGACGGCTTCGCCCGGCTGAAGCACGGTCTGGTCGCAGGCCTTGAGGACTTCAATGGTTCCGTCCTTGCGGCGGATCTTGGTCGAGCCGACCTCGCCATCGCCGCCGCCGTCCAGGCCTTGCGGCGGGCGGTTGCGGTGCGAGGACAGGATCGCGCATTCCATCTTTTCGAGGAAGCGGATGGTCCGTTTGGTGCCGTCGCCGGCGCTCCATTTGCCCTTGCCGCCGGAACCCTCCCGAATGTGAAAATCCTCGAGCAGCACGGGAAAGCGCAGTTCCAGCACTTCCGGGTCGGTGAGGCGCGAATTGGTCATGTGGGTGTGGACGCCGGAGGTGCCGGCAAAGCCGCGGCCGGAATTCGTCTGGCCGGCCGGCGAGCCGGAACAGATCGTCTCGTAATATTGGTAAGTCTTGTTGCCGAAGGTCAGGTTGTTCATCGTGCCTTGCGCGTTGGCCATGGCGCCCATGGCGCCGAACAGCGCGTTGGTGACGTGCTGCGAGGTCTCGACATTGCCGGCGACGACAGCGGCGGGGTAGGCGGGTTTGAGCATGCAGCCGTCGGGAATGATGATGTTGATTGGCCGCAGGCATCCGGCATTCATCGGGATCATGTCCTCGACCATGACCCGGAACGCGTAGAGCACGGCGGCGCGGGCGACCGGCTCGGGTGCATTGAAATTGTTCTTCATGACCGGAGATGTGCCGGTGAAGTCGACCGTCGCCTCGCGCTTTTGCCGGTCGACCGTGATCTTGACCTTGATGATCTGGCCGGTGTCGGTCGGGTATTCATACTGCGAACTGTCGGGCAGCCGCTCCAGCACGCGGCGCACGCTCTCGGCGGCATTGTCCTGGACGTGGCCCATATAGGCCCCGACGACATCGAGGCCGAAATGCGCGACCATCTTGCGCAGTTCGGCGACGCCCTTCTCGTTGGCGGCGATCTGCGCCTTGAGGTCGGCGATGTTCTGGTGCGGGTTGCGGGCCGGGTATCGGTGGTCGGTGAGCAGCGTTTCCAGCTCCTTCTCGCGGAAGTGGCCGCGATCGACGATGCGGAAATTGTCGAACAGCACGCCTTCCTCGTCGACGGTGGTTGCAAGCGGCGTCATCGAACCGGGTGCCGTGCCGCCAATATCCGCATGATGGCCGCGCGAGGCGGCCCAGAAAAGGATTTCGTGTTGGGCGTCGTCGAACACCGGCGTCACCACAGTGATGTCGGGCAGGTGCGTGCCGCCATTGTAGGGAGCGTTGAGCGCAAAGACGTCGCCGGGGTGGATATCGCTGGAATTCAGCCGGATGATGGTTTCGACCGAACGGTCCATCGAGCCCAGATGCACCGGCATATGCGGCGCGTTGGCAACCAGCGCGCCGGTGCGGTCGAAGACGGCACAGGAGAAATCCAGCCTCTCCTTGATGTTGACCGAATAGGCGGTGTTCTGCAGCGTCACGCCCATCTGTTCGGCGATCGACATGAACAGATTGTTGAAGACCTCCAGCATGACCGGGTCGGCCTCGGTGCCGAGCGCTGCCTGCCGGCGCTTTTTCTCGACGCGGCGCAGGAGCACATGGTTCCTGGCGGTGATTTCGGCCAGCCAGCCCGGCTCGATGACGATCGTCTGGTTCGGCTCGATGATCAAGGCAGGACCTGCAACCGTGTTTCCCGGCCTCAGCGCCTCGCGGCGGAAGATGCCTGAAGCACGCCACTCCCCCTCGGTAAAGATTTCGCGGGTTTGCGAAGGGCTTACAGCGAGGTCTTCGGTTTGCGATTCAGTTTCGTCGCGGCCGTTGCCGCCGGTGTCGATGCCTTCGACGCCGACGGTCTCGACGATCATCGGCTTGTCGTCATAGACGAAACCGAACTGTGCTTTGTGGGCGATTTCGAAATCGCGCTTGGCCTGGAAAATCGAGTCTTCCTCAAAATTCACCGGCAATGTCGTGTCGGTGCCGTCGTAACGGATGTGCAGCACCGGCTTCGCGGCAACCGCGTCCTCGGCGATGCCTTGTGCCGCGAGTTCGGCGATGACGGCTTTTTTCAAGGTGGCAATGAGGTTGTCGATCTCCGTTCTGGACTCTTCGGCAAGGGGCTTCAGCAACGCCTGCTGGCGCGAGGCAAAAACCGAAGACAGGCCAATGCCGTAGGCCGACAGCAGGCCGGAGAAGGGATGGATCAATACCGCCTCCATGCCGAGCGCGTCAGCGACCAGGCAAGCGTGCTGGCCGCCAGCGCCACCGAAGCAGTTCAAGAGATATTCGGTGACGTCGTAGCCGCGCTGAACGGAGATTTTCTTGATGGCGTTCGCCATGTTCTCAACGGCGATGGTGACGAACCCTTCGGCGACAGCCTCGGGCGTGCGGCCGTCGCCAATTTCGACTGCCAGCATGGCGAATTTTGCCCGTACCGTCTCGACATCGAGCGGCTGGTCCTGGCCGGGCCCGAAAATGGCGGGAAAGAAATCGGGCTGCAGCTTGCCCAGCATGACATTGGCGTCGGTGACGGCGAGCGGCCCGCCGCGCCGGTAGGCGGCCGGGCCGGGATTGGCGCCAGCCGAGTCCGGTCCGGCACGGAAGCGGCCGGCCTCGTAATGCAGGATCGAGCCGCCACCGGCGGCGACGGTGTGGATGCGCATCATCGGCGCGCGGATGCGCACGCCGGCGACCTCGGTGTCGAAGGCGCGCTCATATTCGCCGTCATAATGGGCGACATCGGTGGAGGTGCCGCCCATGTCGAAGCCGATGACCTTGCCGAAACCGGCGAGCCTGGCCGTCTCGACCATGCCGACGACGCCGCCGGCTGGGCCCGACAGCAGCGCGTCCTTGCCCTGGAACATGTCGGCAGCGGTCAGCCCGCCGGAGGACATCATGAACATGAGGCGAGGGGATTCCCTCCCCCTCGAGGGGAGGGTGGCGGCAAAGCCGCCGGGTGGGGTCGGCTCGACTGGGTTCGACGCATCGGCGGTGCCTTCTGATAGGACCCCCTCTGGCCGCTTTGCCGACTGCCCTTCGCTATGGCTTCGGGCGTTCGTTGCTGAAAAAGCCAAATCGTTGGCTTTTTCTCGACCTTCGGTCGACCGCCCCTCACCCCCCTCGAGGGGGGAGAGGACGCCCAACTCTCCCGCCACCCTCTGCACATACCTCGACAGGATCGGCGACAGATAAGCGTCGACCACAGTGGTGTCGCCACGGCCGACCAGCTTGATCAGCGGTGAGACCTCGTGGCTGACCGAGACCTGGCTGAAACCAAGTTTGCGGCAGACTTTTGCCACCGCCTTCTCGTGGTCGGGATATTTCCACGCATGCATGAAGGCGATAGCCACGGCATCGATGCCATCGGCCCTGGCCTGTTCGATTGCCGGCCGGCAGGCGGCGATGTCGAGCAATTGTTCGACACGGCCATCAGCGCGTACGCGCTCGTTGACCTCGATGACGCGCTCGTAGAGCTGTTCGGGAAGGATGATCTCCTTGGCGAAGATGTCCGGGCGCGCCTGATAGGCGATCCTCAGCGCATCGCGAAAACCCTTGGTGATGAGCAAAAGAACGCGGTCGCCCTTGCGCTCCAGCAGCGCATTGGTGGCGACCGTGGTGCCCATCTTGACGTCGCCGATCAGGCCGGGCGGGATGGCATCGCCGGAGGATAGACCGAGAAGGCCGCGAATGCCCTGGATGGCGGCATCGGCATAGGCCTCGGGATTTTCGGAGAGAAGCTTGCAGGGATGCAGCCCGCCCTCCGGATCCTTGCCGATGACGTCGGTGAATGTGCCGCCGCGGTCGATCCAGAAATCCCATTTTTCGGTCATGACAGCCCTGGTACTTTTCTGTTCGATCTGTGGTTCAGCACATTCTGTTAGTTCGCCATCGTTCGACCGGCAATCGCAAATGGACCAGACGATGTTACATGCGGAAACGCAACGTTACGAAACTCATGGCTATCTGATGCATTTCCCTTCGACCGTTCACGGCAACGTGAGCGTGTATCGAAGGAGAGATAATATGAAAAAGCTCATTCTTGCGTCCGTTTCCGCTTTGGCCTTGCTTGGCGTTGCCGCCTGCAGTGACAACGGTACGGATAACACCACCACCCAGAGCACCCCACCGCCGGCCGAACAGCCGATGAAGCCGGCTACGCCGCCGGCCGCGACGCCTCCGGCTACCGACAACTCGACTACGAAGAGCATCACACCCGAGAAGCCTGCCGAGCCGGCTCCGGCAAAACCAGCTCCTGCGCCCGCGCAGTAGTCGGGAACGCGGTACTTTCGCGTGAAGGCTGAGAAAGGCCGTCTGGTATCGGCCTTTCTCGTTAGTCCGACCGCCGCGGCCACATCCCGCGCCAAAGTCGGGCCGATTGTCGTGCGGAGCCTGCGGCACTGTCCCGGCTTGATAGCAAGGGGCGGTGGCACTAAGAAGCAGGCTATGTCCATTTGGGATCGCCTTGGCGAGTTCATCACCCGCGTTTCATCTTCAACCTCGTCGGGTGTTGCCGACGTCGTCGAGGCCGTGCGTACGGTTTTTTCGGGCGATGCGGATCTGCGCCGGCGTGTCGCCTTCTCGGTGGCGATGATCGCATTGTCGGCCAAGATGGCCAAGGCCGATGGCATCGTCACCCAGGACGAGGTGCGCGCCTTCCAGCAGATTTTCGACGTGCCGCCAAAGGAGACGCGTAATGTGGCGCGGCTGTTCGATCTCGCCCAACGCGACGTGGCCGGTTTCGAAATCTATGCCGAGCGGATGGCGCAGATGTGCGGTTCGGGGCATTCCAACTGCGCGATGTTGGAAGACATACTCGAGGGCTTGTTTTACATCGCCAAGGCCGACGGGCTGGTGCATGAGCGCGAGGGCCTCTTCTTGCACCGCATCGCCGAGATTTTCCGCATTGATGAGACACATTACGAAAGCATCATGGCGCGGCACGTCAATCTGGGCGCCGGGGATCCCTATGTCGTGCTCGGCATCGAGCGCGGTAAGCCGTTCGAAGAGGTCAGGAAGCGCTATCGAAAGCTGGTTTCCGACAATCATCCGGACCGGCTGATCGCGCGCGGCCTGCCGCAGGAATTCATCAAGATCGCGACGACCAGGGTGGCGGCGATCAATGCCGCCTATGAGATGATCGAGCGGGGTCTGCGCCACGCATGAGCGGTTTCCTGCCCGACGAGCCACGTGCCGAGGTCAGGGTATCGCCGAATTTCGGTCCGCGGCGCGAGACACTCAAGCCTGACATGATCGTGTTGCACTACACCGGCATGGCGACTGGCATTGGCGCCGAGGCGTGGCTGTGCGATCCGGCCAGCGAGGTGTCGTCGCATTATCTCGTCCATGAGAATGGCCACATCGTGCAAATGGTCAGGGAAAGCGACCGCGCCTGGCACGCCGGCAAGAGTTCGTGGTTCGGACGCGCCGACATCAATTCCTGTTCCGTCGGCATCGAGATCGTCAATCCGGGACATACGCTGGGCTATCCCGGTTTTCCCAAGCGGCAGATCGATGCGGTGATCGGGCTGTGCAGGGGGATCGCCGGGCGGCATTCGATTGCCGCCGAGCGGGTGCTCGCACATTCCGATGTGGCGCCGGGACGCAAAATCGATCCGGGCGAGAAGTTCCCCTGGAAGACGCTGTTCGAGGCCGGTGTCGGCCATCTCGTGGCGGCCGCACCGATCCGGCGAGGAGCCGTGCTCAGGCTCCGCGATGCCGGCGGTGACGTCGAGGCGTTGCAGTCGATGCTGGCGCTCTACGGCTATGGCGTCGAAATAACGAGCATTTTCGACCGACAGACGGAGTTCGTCGTCGAGGCGTTTCAGAGGCATTTCCGGCCGCGCAGAGTGGACGGCATGGCCGATGGCTCGACACTGCGGACACTGCAAAAGCTGCTTGCCTCCGTGAGACGCTGACCTGAGGGAAGCCTCTTCCAAGCAACCCCTTCCAATCTTTAAATTACAAGCTGTCACTCAAAGTGACTTGCCTGGCCTTGTTTGACACCAATTCGAGCGTCAAACGGCTGGCGTGCAGATGTCGGACCCCCAGCCCCCCGGGTTGTTCCGATATTGATTAGGCGTTGCTGCGTGAACATCTTCACGCGGTCCAGACAGAACAGGATCACATGCAGAAATTGACCGTTTTAACGGCAGCTCTTGCTGCCGGCGTAATGACTTTTGCCTTCGGCACGGCGCAAGCCGCGCCACTCAGCCCGCGGGCCGATCAAGGGCTTTCCGCCGTACCCGCAAAAAGCGGCAAGGCCACGCTGGCCAAAAGCGACAAGGCAAGCCACGACGCCGAGGCGACGAAGCGGGTTTCCGCCAAAGTGGAAAAGGCAAGCTGGTCCAAGCCCAAGAAGTCTACCGCCAAAAGGCAGACGAAGCGCGGTCGCAAGACCGTCGACATGACGACAACGGCGTCGGTTGGTCTGAGGAAGGCGGCGGCATCGACGGCCGCGGTGGCCAGCAGCGGCCAGTATTCCGCAATCGTTGCCCGCTATGCGGCGATCGAAGGCGTGCCGGTGTCGCTCGCCACGGCCGTCATCAAGATCGAGAGCAACTACCGGCCTGACATCGTCGGCAGCGCCGGCGAGATCGGCCTGATGCAGATCAAGCCGGCAACAGCGCGGATGATGGGATATAGCGGTTCCGCCAAGGGCCTGTTCGATCCCGACACCAACATCAAATACGGCATGAAATATCTTGCCATGGCGCGGAGCCTCGGCGGCGGCACGACCTGTGGTACGATTCTGAAATACAATGCCGGGCACGCCGCAACGCGAATGAACCCGGTGTCGGCCGCCTATTGCGGCAAGGTCAAAGTGCAGATGGCTGCGCTTGGATCGCCTGCATAAGTCTGCTTTTTCGTTTGCGTTTTCGGGCGTGAACCCCTTTATACGCCTTGCCAGCTGGCCGGGCGGCCGCACCCGCAAACGCCGAAAGGCCGCGGGTGAGGAAAGTCCGGGCTCCATGGAAACACGGTGCCGGTTAATGGCCGGCGGGGGCGACCCCAGGGAAAGTGCCACAGAAAGCAAACCGCCACGGTTCGGCTTTGCCGAATCCGGGGCAAGGGTGAAAGGGTGGGGTAAGAGCCCACCGCGCGACTGGCAACAGGAGCGGCACGGTAAACCCCACCGGGAGCAAGACCGAATAGGGGCGGTGCGAGGGGAAACCCTCGAGGGCTGTTTCCGGCCCACCGTCCGGGTAGGTTGCGTGAGGCGCATGGCAACATGCGCCCAAGATGAATGGCCGCCACGTTCTCGCGCCGCAAGGGGCGAGGGCCATACAAAACCCGGCTTACAGGCCAGCTGGCAATTTTTCTCGCGCGAGATCGAAGAGAACTCTTCAGCAGGTTGCGCCCTCGGGCGCGCCTGGTGATTCAAGGTTTGTTCAACGATCCACCACGCAAGCCTGGACCGGCGATTGCTTGAACTTGGGTGCGATTAAATCGTACCGTGAATCGGCAATATTTTCGGGAGCCGTCATGGGACAGGTCGATAAACGCAGCATAACGCTGTCGCCGGAATTGGCGCAGGCGGTGGATGACGTGGTCGCCGCCGGCGAATATGCATCGGCGAGCGAGGTGATCCGTGATGCGCTCAGGCAATGGAAAGACCGGCGCGACCTGCATGGCTATACGGTCGAGGAATTGCGCAAACTTGTGCAGGAAGGGATCGATAGCGGGCCCGCTCTTGAGGGGCCGCCGATTATCGAACGAGCGCGCGCCAGATATCTCAAAATGGCAGAGGCAAAAAGCTCTTAGCCGATTTTGTCAGCCGCCGATCTTGTCCAGCGACGTCTCGATCGCCTTCCAGAGTTCTTCCACCGGCTCGCAGCCGACCGAGAGGCGCACGAAGCCGGCGGGAACCGCATCGCCTCGCTTCAAGCGCCGCTCGGCAGAGGTGTGGACGCCGCCGAAGGATGTCGCGGCCTGAATCAGGTCGCAATTGTTGATGAAATCCTCTGCCTTGTCCTCCGATGCGAGCTCGAAAGAGATGAGAAAGCCGAAGCGCTCCATCTGGGCGCGAGCAAGGTTATGCGACGGATCGCTTTCCAGCCCGGGGAACCGCAGGCCGCTGATCGCGCGGTGGTCCTTCAGCCGCCGCGCGATCACTTCCGCCGAGGAACACATGCGATCGAAGCGCACGTCCAGTGTCTCCAAGCCGCGATGCACCAGCCAAGCTTCGAACGGACCGGGAATGCTTCCGGAAACCTCGCGCCAGCCGGTCACGGCGGCGATGATTTCGGCATTGCGGCTGGCGACATGGCCGAACAGCACATCGGAATGGCCATTGGGCGCCTTGGTGTCGGCGGCAATGACGATGTCGGCGCCATGGTCGAGTGGCCGCTGGCCGAAGGGTGTCATCGTGGTGTTGTCGACCACCAGCAGCGCGCCGGCTTTGTGAACAGCGCCAGCGACGGCCGCGATATCGCAGATATCCAGCCCCGGATTGGCGGGGGTTTCGACGAAGGCGAGGCGGTATCCTTCGAAGCCGCCATCGAGGAAGGTCGAGGTCGGCCTGACATCATAGGTGACGCCAAGGGGCTTCAGGAAGCGTTCGGCCAAAGCCCGCGTCGTGTGATAGCCGTCCGAAGGCAGCAGGATACGATCGCCGGCCTTGAGCAGGGCAAAAAATGCTGCCGAGATCGCCGCCATTCCCGAAGGAAAGGCGACGCAAGGCGCGTCCTCCAGATGGGCCAGCATATGTTCGACTGCATCCCAGGTCGGGTTGCTGAAGCGGCCGTACTGGTTGAAGCCGGTGGCGTCACCGGGCGCGTGAAAAATGGCGGCCATGGTCAGGGGCAGAGGGATGGAATCGCCCGTGGCAAGCCCGCTGCTACGCAGATGGGACAGTGCTGCAGCGCGACTGTTCGCTGTTTCAGACATCGATTCTCAACCCTTTAACGACGTACCGATGCGGCGAAACGCTATGCTGGGTAGCGCCTCGCGGCAAGGCGCGTCTGGTTGGGCCAGGCGCCTCTAAACGCTTCGTTAGGCTTAATGATCCATAAAGACGAGACGTGCCGTCAAGGCTGCTCTCATTGGTCGCGACGTGCGTGTTTGTGAATCCCTTCCCGTTGACGCCCATAGTACCCCATGATATCCCATACAGACATCAAAGCCTTCGTTCCGCGTCAGGGTAATGCGTACGCCAATCGGGCAGCCGCGGCGGCTGCGCGTTTGCCGGTTTTTGCCCGTGCCAACGAGATTGATGCGGGGCAGCGAACGTGCCGCGGCGGCGCGTGCGACACGATGAAGAGGGGTGCGGCGGCGCAAGCGGCCGTGGCATTTAATGGACCGGTTTCTCTCGAACACGGTGAGCAGGATCGATGCGAAGGGACGGGTATCCGTTCCGGCGCATTTCCGCGCCGTTGTGCAGAAGCGCGGCTATTCGGAACTCTATGCGCTGCGCTGTCTCGATCTGCCGGCAATGGATGTCGGCGGGCTCGACCTGCTCGACCGCTACGAGCAGCGCATCGCACTCGAGGATCCCTTCCTGCAGACGGCGGACGATATGTCATTCTTCTGCCATGGCGACGGAACATTCTTGAAACTCGACCAGGACGGTCGCATCACGATGAGCGATTTTATTCGCGAACACACCGGCATTTCGGCGGAAGTGGCCTTTGTCGGACGCGGCAATTTCTTTCAGGTCTGGGAGCCGGGACGGCTTGCTGCCTATGGGGCGCAGGCGCGGGCTCGGCTTTTGCAGCTTCGGCAGGGGACGAAGGCTGGGGAGCGACCGGAATGACGGTGGGCCACGGCGATGACCTTCCTCACGCCGTCGATGGGCACGCCGTTGGCGGATCGGCCCGCCACATTCCGGTCCTCCTTGGCGAAGTGCTGGAAGCACTGTCGCCAGCGGAGGGCGACATCATCATCGACGGCACGTTCGGCGCCGGCGGTTACACCAGGGCCATTCTGGCGACGGGCGCCTCCGTGGTGGCGATCGACCGCGATCCGGATGCCATCGCCGCCGGGCGCGATCTCGAGGCGCAGTCGGGCGGCCGCCTGCGGCTGGTGCAGGCGCCGTTCTCGACGCTGGACGAACATGTCGAGAGCGCCGACGGCGTCGTGCTCGACATCGGTGTGTCCTCGATGCAGCTCGACCAGGCCGAGCGCGGGTTTTCGTTCCGCGCCGACGGGCCGCTCGACATGCGCATGGCGCAGGCTGGTTTGAGCGCCGCCGACGTCGTCAACAGCTTCAAGCCCGGCGACCTCGCCCGCATCTTCGGCTTCCTCGGCGAGGAGCGTCACGCCGGACGCATCGCCCGCATGATCGAGGCCCGCCGCGAAAAGCGTCCGTTCGAGAGCACGCTGGAATTGGCCGACGCCATAGAGACGCATATCGGCCGTGCGCCGAAGGACAAAATCCATCCGGCGACGCGCGTTTTCCAGGCGCTGCGCATTTTCGTCAATGACGAGCTTGGCGAACTGGCCAAGGCCTTGTTTGCGGCCGAACGTGCGCTGAAGCCGGGCGGACGGCTCGCCGTGGTGACGTTCCATTCGCTCGAGGACCGCATCGTCAAGCGTTTCATCGCCGACCGTGCCGACGTCGCAACCGGCTCGCGTCACCTGCCCGAGGCTCATGCGCGCACCGCGACCTTCCGCAAGGCGGGCGGCGGCGTGACTGCCGGCGATGCCGAGGTGGCGGCCAATCCGCGCGCCCGTTCGGCCAGGCTGCGCGCGGCAATCCGCACGGAGGCGCCGGCGCGCAGCAGCGACTTTTCGATTTTCGGCCTTCCAAAGCTTCCCGGTATCGACCGGCCGGGGGAGAGGTAAGCACGTGTTTCGTACCAGCGACATCGTCCTGATCGCCGTCATGGTTGGGGCGGCTGCCCTTACCTACAAGGCCAAGCGCGAGGCCGAGGAACAATTGGCCTCGGTGCAGAAGATCCATGCGCAGATCCGCTATGAGGAGGACACGATCGACCTGCTCAAGGCCGACTGGAGCCTGCTCACCCAGCCATCGCGGCTGCAGAAGCTGGCCGAACTCTACAAGTCACAGCTCGAACTCGAGCCGGTTAGCGCTCGCCAGATCGTCGGCATCGGCGACCTGCCGGCCAAATCCCTGGACATCCAGGACATCCTGTCCGGACGCCAGGGCGGCATGGCCGACAATTCCGATCAAGCGCGTCCGGGCAGCAAGGATCCCGTGGTGACCGGAGGCATCGCCCAATGATCGGCAAACTGCTGAAGCGTCGCGTGAGGACGGGTGAAGGCGGTTCGATCGTCGTCGAGGGCGCCCGCAAGGCGACCGGCGGCAAGGGCAGGACGCGCATCGTGATGACGATGGCGGTGTTCTTCGGGATCTTCTCGACGATTTCCGGGCGCCTGGTCTATCTCGGCTTCCAGACCCCTGACATGTCGGGCGGTCCGCAAAGCCGGGTGACGGCATCGCGGCCCGACATTGTCGACCGCAACGGCGAAGTGCTGGCGACGGACATCAAGACAGCGTCGCTGTTTGCCGAGCCGCGCCGCATCGTCGACGCCGACGAGGCGATCGAGAAGCTGTCGACGGTACTTCCGGACATCGACTATGAGCAGACCTACCATAAGCTGAAGAGCGGTGCTGGTTTCGTCTGGCTGCAGCGTCAGCTGACCCCCAAGCAGCAGTCCGACATCATGCAGCTCGGCATTCCCGGCTTCGGTTTCCGCACCGAGAAGCGCCGCTTCTATCCGAGCGGCGAGACCTCGTCCTACATTGTCGGGCTAACCAACATCGACAACCAGGGCATCTCCGGCATGGAGAAATATGTCGATGAGCAGGGTTTGAGCGACCTGCAGGCATCGGGCCTCGCGGTGGCCAAGGATCTCAAGCCGGTGAGGCTTTCGATCGATCTGCGCGTCCAGCATGTGGTGCGCGACGAGATCGCCGCCGGCTTGGAGCGCTATCGCGCCATGGGCGCTGGCGCCGTTGTGCTCAACGTCAAGACCGGCGAAGTGGTGGCCATGGCCTCGGTTCCGGATTTTGATCCTAACAATCCTTATAATGCGCAAGACAAGGACCGGCTGAACCGGATGTCGGCAGGCCTCTACGAGATGGGCTCGACCTTCAAGAGCTTTACCTCTGCCATGGCGCTCGATTCGGGCAAGGCGACGATGGCGAGCCGCTTCGATGCTTCGCATCCAATCCGGGTCGGCCATCAGGCCATTCACGACTTCCACGGCAAGAACCGTGTGCTGTCGTTGCCGGAGGTGTTCCTCTATTCGTCCAACATCGGGTCGGCCAGGGAGGCCGAAATGGTCGGCATCGCGGGGCACCGCGAATTCCTGCATCGCCTTGGAATTTTGGATAAGATGCAGACCGAACTGCCGGAAGTCGCCCGCCCGACCGAACCGAAGGTCTGGAAACAGGTCAATTCGTTCACAATCGCCTTCGGTCACGGCGTGTCGACGACGCCGCTGCAAGCGGCTGTCGGCTGCGCCGCGCTGATGAATGGCGGCTTCCTGATGAACCCCACCTTCCTGATCCGTACACAGGAAGAAGCGATGGCCATGGCCAAGAAAGTGGTCAGCGAAAAGACGGTCGACGGCATGCGCTACCTGTATACGCTCAACGCGGAGAAAGGCTCGGCCAGAAACGCCAGAGTGCCCGGCTATCGCGTTGGCGGTAAGACCGGAACAGCCGAGAAGGTCATCAATGGCCGCTACTCGAAGGAATTGAATTTCAATACATTCGTCGCCGCCTTTCCGATGGACGATCCACAATACCTGGTGTTTACGATTGCCGACGCCCCGCACCCTGAAAAGCCGGGCATGACAGACGTCGCGGCATCGAACGCGGGCGTTATGGCGGGCAACATTATCCGGCGTGCGGCTGCCATGCTTGGCGTGAAGCCAGATTTCAGCCATGAAAATGGTGCAACGCTGGTTTCCTATCAGTGATTCTTAGGGCGCGCCGGTAACTGCGCGCTATTTTGTTGCGGTGAACGGGGTTCGATGAAACTAAGAGACCTAGCCGGTATCCTGCCAGTCGAAGGAACAACTTCCGCCGATCTGGAGGTCATCGGGATTTCGTCGGATTCCCGCCAGGTAAGATCGGGCGTTGTCTTTTTTGCGCTCGCCGGAACCAAGGCCGATGGTGCCGCCTATGCCGCCGACGCCGCCGCGCGTGGTGCGGCCGCGATTGTGGCTGCCAAGGGCAGCGCCATTGCTGGGCTGTCGGTTCCGGTACTGGCTGTCGACGATCCGCGCCTGGCGCTGGCGCTGAGTGCGGCCCGCTATTTCGGCAAGCAGCCTCAGACCATGGTCGCGGTGACCGGTACCAGCGGCAAGACATCGGTCGCCGCTTTCACCAGGCAGATCTGGGAGCAGGCGGGCTATGCCGCCGCTTCGATCGGCACCACCGGCGTGGTAGCTCCGGGCCGCAACGATTATGGCTCGCTGACGACGCCCGATCCGGTCGCCTTGCACCAGTTGCTGCGGGAATTGGCCGATGCCGGCGTCAACCACGCCTCCATGGAAGCCTCCAGCCATGGGCTCGACCAGCGCCGCCTCGACGGTGTGAAGCTGGCGGCCGGCGGGTTCACCAATCTCGGCCGCGACCATATGGACTACCATCCGACCATCGAGGACTATCACCGCGCCAAATTGCGGCTGTTCGACACGCTGCTGCCGAAGGGCGCTCCGGCCGTGATCTTCGCCGACGATCCATGGTCTTCGCCGACGATCGAAGCGGCGCGGGCTGCCGGGCTCGAGGTGCTGACGGTTGGCCGTCATGGCGATTTCCTCAGGTTGAAGCGGGTCGAGCACGAGCGTCACCGCCAACGCGCCGAGGTCGAGGCCGACGGCGTGCTCTACGAAATCGACCTGCCGCTGGCCGGCGACTTCCAGATATCGAACGCGCTGGTTTCGGCCGGACTGGCCATTTCCACGGCAACGCCAGTTGCCAAGGCCTTGATGGCGTTGGAGAAACTGAAGGGCGCGCCGGGCCGGCTCGACCTCGTCGGCACCACCGCGAATGGCGCGCCGGTCTATGTCGATTATGCCCACAAGCCGGACGCGCTGGAAAACGTGCTGGTCTCGGTGCGCCCATTCACCACCGGTCGCGTCGTCGTCGTGTTCGGCTGCGGCGGCGACCGTGACCGCGGAAAAAGGCCGATCATGGGGGAGATCGCGACGCGGCTTGCCGATGTCGTGATCGTCACCGACGACAATCCGCGTTCTGAAGTACCGGAAACAATCCGCGCTGCGATCCTCGCCGCCGCTCCTGGTGCCATAGAGATAGGCGACCGGCGCCAGGCGATCCGCGAGGCGGTCGCCATGCTGCATGCCGGCGACACGCTGATCGTAGCCGGCAAGGGCCACGAGGAAGGCCAGACGATCGGCTCCGAGACCTTGCATTTCTCCGATCATGAGGAAGTTCGCGCAGCACTCGTAGAGCGTGCCGCATGAGCTTGTTGTGGACCTCCGAGGCGCTGGTCACCGCCATGGACGGGCGGCCGCTCGGGCCGATGCCGGACGGCATATCGGGTATTTCGATCGACAGCCGCAGCCTGCAGCCCGGCGACGCCTTCTTCGCCATCAAGGGCGAGGCGATGGACGGGCATGACTTCGCCACATCAGCCATCAAAGCCGGCGCTGGAGTGCTGGTGGTGGCTGAAGGCAAGCTGCCGTCGCTCGGCAGGCTGACGGCGCCGATCATCGTCGTCGATGATGTGCTGGTCGCGCTGGAAAAGCTCGGAGTGGCCTCCCGCGCGCGCTCCCAAGCCAAAATCATCGCGGTGACCGGTTCGGCCGGCAAGACCACCACCAAGGAAGCGCTGCGCCATGTGCTGTCGGCCGTCGGCAAGGTGCATGTCTCCGCGCAGTCCTTCAACAATCACTGGGGCGTGCCGCTGACATTGGCGCGCATGCCCGCCGATTGCGACTATGCCGTTTTCGAAATCGGCATGAACCATCCTGACGAGATACGGCCGCTGGTGAAAATGGTGAGGCCGCACGTCGCCATCGTGACCATGATCGCGGCCGCCCACCTTGGCTTCTTCCGCAACCTGGACGAGATCGCCAAGGCCAAGGCCGAGATTTTCGAAGGGCTGGAGCCTAAGGGTGCCGCTGTCCTCAACCGCGACGATGCGCGCTTCAAGATTCTCGACAAAATGGCGCATGCCGCCGGCGTCGAGCACGTCTACGGTTTCGGCGAGAATGCGCGTTCGACCTTCAAGCTGGTCCAATGCGAACTGCACGCCGACCATTCCGACATCACCGCCAGGATCAGCGGCCGCGAAGTGTCGGCTCGGATCGGTGCGCCCGGCCGCCATATGGTGCAGAACGTGTTGGCGGTGCTGGGAGCAGCGCATCTGGTCGGGGCCGATGTCGACAAGGTGGCCCTGGCACTGGCCGATCTCTCGGCCGAGCGCGGGCGCGGCAAGCGCCATGTGCTGCGCCACCCCGGTGGCTCGATTTCGAGCCACCCCGGTGGCTCGACTTCTAGCCACCCCGGCGGGCCGATCACGCTGATCGACGAGAGCTACAACGCCAATCCGGCGTCGATGGCTGCCGCGATGGCATTGCTCAACGCGACGCCGGTGACGGGCGAGGGCCGCCGCATCGCCGTGCTCGGCGACATGCTCGAACTCGGCGACCATTCGGCCAAGCTGCATGCTGCTCTCGCCGACCTTATCGTTGGCACCGGGACGCAGACCGTCTTCCTCGGTGGCCCGGAAATGCGGGCGCTGGCCGAGATACTGCCCGGTGAAGTCAAGACGGAATACCGTGCCGGTGTCGAGGAACTGAAGCCGGTGCTGCTGGCCGCGCTGAGGCCAGGCGACGTGGTGATGATCAAATCGTCGAAAGGCATCGGCTTTGCAAAACTGGTCGATGCGGTGCTGGGCAAATTCCCGCCTGAATCGACAACCAGAAAACAGACCCAGGTCGGGGGACGATAACGCATGTTCACATTACTCGTCGATTTTGCGGACAAGATCTCGGCCTTCAATGTCTTCCGCTACATCACCTTCCGCACCGGCGGGGCGTTGATCACGTCGGCGCTGATCGTCTTCATCTTCGGACCGACCATCATCAATTCGCTGCGCCTGCGGCAAGGCAAGGGCCAGCCGATCCGGGCCGACGGGCCGCAGACGCATTTCAAGAAGGCTGGTACGCCGACCATGGGCGGCCTGATGATCCTGTCCGGCATCATCGGTTCGTCGCTGCTGTGGGCGAACCTGTCGAGCATCTACGTCTGGGTGGTACTGCTGGTGACTGTGGGCTTCGGCTCGATCGGCTTCTACGACGACTATCTCAAGGTGACCAAGCAGTCGCATCTCGGCTTTTCCGGCAAGGCGCGGCTGGCGCTCGAATTCGTCATCGCCGGTATTGCCGCATGGGTGATCATGCATAACGGCCAGGCGCCGTTCTCCTCGTCGCTGACATTTCCCTTCGCCAAGGAATTCATCGTCAATCTCGGCTGGTTCTTCATTCCGTTCTCCTGCTTCGTCATCGTCGGCGCCGGCAATGCGGTGAATCTGACCGACGGCCTGGACGGGCTGGCGATCGTGCCGATCATGATCGCGGCGGCCTCCTTCGGCGTCATCGCCTATCTCTCCGGCAACGCTGTCTTCGCCGAATATCTGCAGATCCATTTCGTGCCTGGCACCGGCGAACTGGCGGTCGTGCTTGGCGCGGTCATCGGTGCCGGCCTCGGCTTTCTCTGGTTCAACGCGCCGCCGGCGGCGATCTTCATGGGCGACACCGGTTCGCTGGCCATGGGTGGCCTGATCGGCACCGTGGCCGTCGCCACCAAACACGAGATCGTGCTTGTCATCGTCGGCGGATTGTTCGTCGTGGAAATCCTGTCGGTCATCATCCAGGTCGGCTACTTCAAGATGACCGGTAAGCGGGTGTTCCTGATGGCGCCGATCCACCATCATTTCGAAAAGCTGGGCTGGACCGAAAGCCAGGTGGTGATCCGCTTCTGGATCATCGCCGTCATCCTGGCGCTGGTCGGCCTGTCAACCCTGAAGCTGAGATAGGAGTCCGCTTGGTCCCCGCCGCATCCTTTTCAGGCAAGCGCGTTTCGCTCTTTGGGCTCGGTGGTTCGGGGATTGCGACGGCGCGCGCGCTTATCGAGGGCGGCGCGGATGTGCTGGCCTGGGACGACAATCCCGAAAGCGTCGCCAAGGCCGCCGCCACCGGGATTGCAACAGCCGATCTGCGCGGCGCCGACTGGGCGAAGTTCTCGGCCTTCGTGCTCTCGCCGGGCGTTCCGCTGACGCATCCCAAGCCGCATTGGACGGTGGAGCTGGCGCGCGGTTCGGGTGTCGAGATCATCGGCGACATCGAGCTTTTTTGCCGCGAACGGATGCTCAAGGCGCCGATGTCGCCCTTCATCGCCATCACCGGCACCAACGGCAAGTCGACGACGACCGCGCTGACGGCGCATATCCTGAAAGCGGCGGGACGAGACACCCAGATGGGCGGCAACATCGGCCGCGCGGTGATGACGCTCGATCCGCCTGAGCCCGATCGGCACTATGTGGTCGAATGCTCGTCCTACCAGATCGATCTCGCGCCTTCGATCAACCCGACGGCCGGAATCCTGCTCAATCTGACGCCCGACCATCTCGACCGTCACGGCACCATGCAGCACTACGCCGCGATCAAGGAGCGGCTGGTGGCCGGCAGCGAGACGGCAATCGTCGGCATCGACGATTCCTGGTGCGCGCAGATCGCCGAGCGGCTGGAGCGGGCGGGGCGGCATGTCATCCGGATTTCCAAGCGGCTGCCGCTGACCGACGGCTATTTCGCCGACGGCAGCTACCTGATGGAAGCTGTCCATGGCCGCTACAGCCGCGTCGCCTTCCTCGAAGGCATCGGCTCGCTGCGAGGCCAGCACAATGCGCAGAACGCGCTGGCTGCGGTCGCCGCCTGCCTCAAGGTCGGACTGGAACTCGGCGAGATCCAGTCGGGGCTGGAGAGCTTTCCCGGCCTTGCGCACCGCATGGAGCAGGTCGGCCGCAAGGACCATGTGCTGTTCATCAACGATTCCAAGGCGACCAACGCCGATGCGGCGGCACCGGCGCTGTCCAGCTTTGCGCGCATTTACTGGATCGCCGGCGGCCTGCCCAAGGAAGGCGGCATCGAGCCGTTGCGCGGTTTCTTTCCGCGGATCGCCAAGGCCTATCTGATCGGCGAGGCGGCCCCCGCCTTTTCGGCGACGCTGGGTGAGGCCGTGCCTTACGAAATATCCGGCACGCTGGCAGCGGCGGTCGAGCACGCCGCGCATGATGCGGCCCAGGATGACAGCGGCGAGGCGGTGGTGCTGTTGTCGCCGGCCTGCGCTAGCTTCGATCAGTTCAAGAATTTCGAAGTCCGCGGCGAAGCCTTCAGGCAAGCTGCGCATGCTATCGAGGGCGTGAAACCCATTGGAGGGACACGATAATGCAAAGCCGTCTCGACAAAAGTCCGGTTGCGACCTGGTGGTGGACGATCGATCGCTGGTTCCTGGCGGCGTTCCTGTCGCTGATGGGGCTCGGCATCGTGCTGTCCTTTGCCGCCAGCCCGGCGGTGGCCGAACGCATCGGTCTCGACAGTTTCCACTTCGCAACCAGGCAGATCATCTTCACCGTGCCGGCGCTCGGCGTGATGCTGGCCGTGTCGTTCCTCGAGTCCCGGCAGATCCGGCGCATGGCGCTGATCATGCTGTGCCTGATGCTGGTGCTGATGGTGGCGGTGCTCTATGTCGGCGTCGAGGTGAAGGGCGCGCGCCGCTGGGTGTCGCTTGCCGGCCTGTCCATCCAGCCCTCTGAATTTCTGAAACCCGCCTTCGTCATCATGTGCGCGTGGCTGTTTGCCGAGCACAAGCGCCAGCCCGACATTCCGGGCAATCTGTTCGCCATGCTGTTGCTGGTGCTGGTCGTGTCGCTGCTGGTGGCGCAACCAGACCTAGGCCAGACCATGCTGACAACCGGCACCTGGGGCATCATGTTCTTCATGGCGGGGCTGCCCTGGCTGTGGATCGTCGCGCTGGGTGCCGCCGGCGTCGGCGGCGTCTTTGCCGCCTATACGGTGTTTCCGCACGTTGCCTTGCGCATCGACAAGTTCCTTACCGGCGAAGGCGACACATTCCAGGTCGACATGGGCCGCGAGGCGCTGATCAATGGCGGCTGGTTCGGCGTCGGGCCGGGCGAGGGCACCGTCAAGCGGGTTATCCCGGACAGCCATGCCGACTTCGTCTTCTCGGTCGCCGGCGAAGAATTCGGATTGATCATGTGCTTCTTCATCATGTCGATCTTCGCCTTCATCGTTTTGCGCGGCCTCAACACGGCGCTGAAGGAGCATGACGATTTCACCCGTTATGCGGTCGGTGGCCTCGTCACCGTGTTCGGCCTGCAGGCCGTCATCAATATGTGCGTCAACCTGCAGCTTGTGCCGGCCAAGGGCATGACGCTGCCGTTCATCTCCTATGGCGGCTCCTCGCAGATCGCGATCGCAATTTCGATGGGCATGGTGCTGGCTTTGACACGCAAGAGGCCGGAGAAGCGCAAGCAGATGGGCTTTGCGCTGCCGCAGCGCGCGCTGCCGGCGGAGTGATATGGCCAGAGGCGTCATCCTTCTCGCGGCGGGCGGAACCGGTGGGCATCTTTTCCCGGCCGAAGCGCTGGCGCACGAGCTGAACGAGCGCGGCTGGTCGGTGCACCTGGCAACCGACGACCGTGCCGAGCGGTTCGCCGGCCATTTTCCGGCCGCCGCCATCCATCCGATCCAGTCGGCGACGATGGGTTCGAAAAATCCGTTTGCCCTGCTTGGAGCTTTCTGGAAAATCTGGCGCGGCGTGCGCCAGGCTTCCGCCATCATCGCCAGGATCAAGCCGGACGCCGTCGTCGGCTTCGGCGGCTATCCGACCCTGCCGCCGCTCTACGCGGCGACGCGGCGCAAGGTGCCGACGCTGATCCATGAGCAGAACGCAGTGATGGGGCGCGCCAACCGGGCATTGGCCGGCCGTGTCGATGCGATCGCCGGCGGCTTCCTGCCGCAGGATTCCAGTGCCACCGGCGCCAAGACGGTGACGACGGGCAATCCGGTCAGGCCTGCCGTGCTGGAAGCGGCCAACACGGCATATGCGGCGTCGACCGGGGAGCAACCGTTCCGCCTGCTGGTGTTCGGCGGCAGCCAGGGCGCCCAGTTCTTCTCCGACGCCGTCCCGGGGGCGATCGCGCTGCTTTCCGATGCCCAGCGCAAGCGACTGGTGATTACCCAACAAGCTCGCGCGGATGACGTGGCGCGGGTCAAGGCTGCCTATGCAGCCCTCGGCGTTGCCGTCGAGGTTTCGCCGTTCTTCACCGACATGGCGGTACGCATGGCGGCCGCGCATCTGGTGATCTCGCGTTCCGGCGCTTCGACAGTCTCGGAGATCGCCGTTATCGGCCGGCCGGCACTGCTGGTGCCTTACCCGCACGCGCTCGACCACGACCAAGCGGCGAATGCAGCGGCCCTTGCGGTCGCCGGCGGTGGCGAAGTGCACCCGCAATCCTCGCTTTCGCCCGAACGCATCGCAGCCCTCGTCGGCGGGCTGATGGACGCCCCCGAGCGGCTGGCGGCGATGGCCGCGGGCGCGAAATCGGCGGGCAGGCCCGACGCGGCACGGTTGCTCGCCGATCTCACAGAGGCTATTGCGTCCAAAAAAGCCGTTTCGGATTTCAGGAAGGGGACGCAAGCATGAAGATGCCGCAGACCATAGGCCTTGTGCATTTCATCGGCATTGGCGGCATCGGCATGAGCGGCATTGCCGAAGTGCTGCACAATCTCGGCTACAAGGTGCAAGGCTCCGACCAGGCCGAGAGCGCCAATGTCCAGCGGCTGCGCGACAAGGGCATCGAATGCTTTGTCGGCCACAAGCCCGAAAACCTCGGCGATGCCGAGGTGGTGGTCGTCTCGACGGCAATCAAGAAATCCAATCCGGAACTCAAGGCCGCGCGCGAAAAGCTGCTGCCGATCGTGCGCCGGGCCGAGATGCTGGCCGAGCTGATGCGCTTCCGCCAGGCGGTGGCCATCGGCGGCACGCATGGCAAGACGACGACGACCTCGATGGTGGCGACCTTGCTCGATGCCGGCGGGCTCGATCCGACCGTCATCAATGGCGGCATCATCAATGCCTATGGCACCAACGCCCGCATGGGCGATGGCGAGTGGATGGTGGTCGAGGCCGACGAGAGCGACGGCACCTTCCTGAAGCTGCCGGCCGAGATCGCGGTCGTCACCAACATCGATCCCGAGCATCTCGATCACTATGGTAGCTTCGACAAAGTGCGCGAGGCGTTCCGCCAGTTCGTCGAAAACGTGCCGTTCTACGGTTTTGGCGTGATGTGCACCGATCATCCCGAGGTGCAGGCGCTGGTCAGCCGTATCGAGGACCGCCGCATCGTCACCTATGGCGAGAACGCGCAGGCCGATGTACGCTTCACCAACCACCGCATGGCGGGTGCCATTTCGGAATTCGACGTGGTGATCCGCGACCGCAAGACCGGCGACCAGACGACGATAGCAGGCCTGCGCCTGCCGATGCCCGGCCGTCACAACGTCTCCAACGCGACCGCCGCGATCGCGGTCGCGCATCAGCTCGGCCTGTCGGCCGAGGCGATCAAGAGGGGCTTGTCGTCCTTCGCCGGAGTCAAGCGCCGCTTTACCCATACCGGTTCGTGGAACGGCGTGGACGTGTTCGACGATTACGGCCACCATCCGGTCGAGATCTCGGCGGTGCTGAAGGCGGCGCGCAGCGCCACCAAGGGGCGCGTCATCGCCATCGCCCAGCCGCATCGCTTCACCCGTCTGCATGATCTGTTCAACGAGTTTTCCGCCTGCTTCAACGACGCCGACACGGTGATGGTGGCGCCGGTCTATGCGGCCGGCGAGGAGCCGATCGAAGGCGTCAGCTCGGACGCGCTGGTGTCGCGCATCCGCGCCGGCGGCCATCGCGATGCGCGTTACATCGAGGGTCCGGTGGCGATTGCGCCCATCATCCGCGATCTGGCCAAACCAGGCGATTTCGTGGTCTTCCTTGGCGCCGGCAACATCACCCAATGGGCCTATGCGTTGCCCAAGGAGCTTGGCGGGACCGTCTCATGATGCACGGCCAGGCCCTGATCGACAGACTTGGCGACCGGCTTGCCGGCCTGCGCGGCCGCGTCACGCCGAATGCCGAGATGGACAAGATCACCTGGTTCCGTGCGGGTGGTCTGGCGGAAGTGCTGTTCCAGCCGGCGGACGAAGAGGACCTTGCCACGTTCCTCAAAGCCGTTCCGGAGGAAATACCGCTGACCATCGTCGGCGTCGGATCCAACCTTCTGGTCCGTGACGGCGGCATTCCGGGCTTTGTCATCAGGCTTTCGGCCAAGGGGTTTGGCGAAGCGGAAGTCATTTCGCCAATCAGGATCAAGGCCGGCGCGGCCACGCCCGACAAGCGCGTCGCCGCGGTGGCGCTCGAGGCCGGCATTGGCGGTTTTCATTTCTACCATGGCATTCCGGGCGCCGTCGGCGGCGCACTGCGGATGAATGCCGGTGCCAATGGCGTCGAGACGCGCGAGCGCGTCGTCGAGGTGCGCGCGCTCGACCGCAAGGGCAATGTGCAGACGCTCAGCAATGCCGACATGGGCTACGCCTATCGTCATTCGGCGGCACCTGCCGGGCTGATCTTCACCTCGGCCGTGTTCGAAGGCTTTGCCGAGGACAAGGCCGTGATCAAGGCGGCAATGGATGCCGTGCAGAACCACCGCGAGACCGTGCAGCCGATCCGCGAGAAGACCGGCGGCTCGACCTTCAAGAATCCCGAAGGCACGTCGGCCTGGAAGGAGATCGACAAGGCCGGCTGCCGCGGCCTGATGATCGGTGGTGCGCAGATGTCGCCGATGCATTGCAACTTCATGATCAACACGGGAACCGCGACCGGCTACGACCTTGAATATCTCGGGGAGACGGTGCGCACGCGGGTGCTGGAGAATTCCGGTGTCCGGCTGCAATGGGAAATCAAGCGCATCGGCAATTTCCGGCCGGGACATGCCGTTCAGGAGTTTCTCGGACAGCTGCTTTAAGGTGCGCTGATATTCAGGTGATGCCGGCCTGCAAACGACGGCTTTCTACGCTTCCTGTGCTCACGGACCCGAATGTCCGCTCCGCTCCGGTTCTCGAAAGCCATCATTTTCGACTCGGCCTGACCTGAATCTCAACACATCTTACGCACGTCGAACTTCATGTGACACAAGAATTTAGCCGCTGCCAAAACGGCCCCCAAACCTTGCCCCGAAAAACTCAACCCCACGGGTTTAGCATTTTTTTATGAGAAATTGAATATGTCGGA